>JAGTVF010000249.1 GCA_018224315.1 Desulfobacterales bacterium
CTGAAAAACGGGTGGATACAGAATCGTTCCACGGTTTGTGGCCACCGTGACATCGACTTTGACGCCCATGCGGATAAGGCGGTTGTTGTCAATATAAGATGAAACCGAATCATTGATCGCATCAGACAAATGCACGGAGCCGGCCAGCACGGCATTCATCTCAGAGAGATAGATGTTGCTGACGGCTTTCTCGTAATGACCGGTGAAATAGCCTTCCAGTGCCGATACCGTGGCCATGTACAAAAGCGGCGGCAGCAGAATGCACAGGATGATCATTTTAAAGGACAGGTACTTCATTGGACCCCGGTATCCGGTTCCTGTTTTTTCAGATTGGCCAGCAGCCTGCGTGCCGCTTCGGCTTCCTCGAAGTGCTCCTCAAACCTCAGGGCTTTTTTCAGGGTGGATTCCGCCCGCTGGAAATCGCCCTTTTTGTGATACGTCATGGCCAGGTGATACAGGATTGTGGGATTGGCCGGCAGCTTTTCCAGGCTTGCGGAAAATTCCCGCACGGCCGCATCATAAAGGCCCATTTTAAAATAGACCCAGCCAAGGGTATCGGCCACCCTGGGATCTTCAGGCATACTTGCTTTGGCCCGTTTGGCCAGGTCCAGGGCATGGTTTAAATCCTCCTGCCTTTCCGCCAGCAGGTAGGCCAGGTTATTGGCAGCCGGGGCAAAATCCGGGTTGATCTCCAGGGCGCGCCTGTAGGCGGCCATGGCTTTTTCTTCTTCCTGACGCATATAATGTAAAATGCCAAGCATCATGGGCAGCATCACCTGATCCGGATTTTGCCCGGCGGCTTTTTTGAAATTTTCAATGGCCCGGCTGTCTTCTCCGGTCTGGATGTAGAGTTCGGCCAACGAATAGTAGGCCGGCAGATGATTGTCATTCTGCAGGAGGGCTTGTTTGAACAGGGCTTCCGCCTTTGCGGGCCTGTTTTGCAGCAGCATGAGGCGGCCTTTTAAATAAAGAACCGGGGCCAGGCTTTGGGGTTTTCCGGTAAATTCTTCAATGCGATGATCACAGCGGGCAATGGCCAAGTCAACTTTGCCATCGGCAATCAGCATTTCCACGAGATTGACAAAGGCCTGCAAATGTTTTGGATCCCTGGCCACTGCGGCTTCAAATGCGGAAGCGGCTTCTTGATGCTCCTTGTGTAGTCGGTAGATGAGGCCCAGGTTGTAATAGCCGGCCGGATTGGCCGGGGCAATGGCAATCATGCGTTTGAACAAAGCCTCTGCGGTTTTGTAATCCTGCTTGCTGGCATGGATATCGCCGAGCATGGCCAGGGCCTGCAGGTTCCGGGGCGATACGTCAAGGGCCTGTTTGCAGGCCTCCATGGCCTGGGCCAGGTTGCGTTCCGAGTAGTAGATCCTTGCCATCATCAGCCGGGCGGACGGGTATTCCGGACTTTCGGGTCCGATTTTGGCCAGGCTTGTCTTGGCGGCATTTACCTCGTCGGCCTGCAAATGGGCCATGGCCTGGAGATAGTTGATTTTATCGGGTTCGGCAAAATTTTCCCGAAGATCAGCGTACAGGGCAATGGCGTCGTTGTACCGCCGTTCGGCCATGAGCACGCGTCCTTTGAGCAGGTGGGCCGGCAGATAATCCGGCTTTTTTCCCAGGGCCTTATTGATATGGTGCCAGGCTTTTTCCAGTTCGTTGCAGCTGATGTAGAAATCCGATAAAGCCAGCATCAGCCCGATGTTTTCCGGCTGCAAAGACAGGGCTTTTTGGTACATGGACAATGCCTTCTGCTTTTGATCCTGGCTTGTGTAAAAAGAGGCGGCTGCCAGATAGGACCGGATATTGTTAGGGCTGACGGAAATGGCTTTTTGAAAGGTTTCTTCAGCATCCTCCCACCTGGACCGGCTGGCAAACAGATTGGCCAGAATCAGGTACAGTTTGGGTTCATCCGGGCGAACGGTCAGGGCATCGTGAATGATTTCTTCAGCTTTGTCCATGTTGTTGGACCGGGCGTAAATTTCATACAGGTTCAGCCGCAGGGGCAGGGATTTGGGATTTTGGTCAATGCCCTCCTGCAAAATTTCAATGGCCTGCAATGGGTCCTGCCGCTGGACGGCGATGCTGGCCAGGGAGGTGTAGGCCCGCTCCCTTGAAGGATCAATATCGATGATCTGTTCGTAGATTTTCACGGCTTTTTCCAGATCTTGTTCCTGGGTATTGATACCGGCCATGAGAAACAGGGCGGACAGATTGTTTTCTTCCTGTTTCAGCACGCGCTGCAGCAACTGCTTAGCCTCGGAAAAATCCTTGTGCAGAAGATAAAGGGTGGCCAGGCGCAGCTGGATATCGCTGTTTTCCGGATTGAGTTCATCGGCTTTTTTAAAAATAGAAAAAGCTTTGCCCACATTGCCGAGGTGAAGATAGGTTTCCCCGAGACTGGAATAGGCCGGGGCAAAGCCGGGATCAATCTCGATTACTTTTTGAAGGACATTGCGGGCGCAGACATAATCCTGGTTGTCAAAACATTTGCGGGCCTGGTCATAATGCGTCTGTTTGCGCCGTTCTTCAGGATCCTGGCATGCGAGGCAAAAGCATAAAGCAACCAGGATGACAAACAGCAATCGTGTCTTTGACATGATTGGCGTATCCTTTGACAAATCAATGATTCTCAGTCGTTTTATTTTGCTGGTCCAAAAGGGGATGGCAGGATGATTCCGGTGTTTCCGAAGTGCTGCATGCGCATGCATGTTTATGCCCTTTCTGCCGTAAACAAACGTGGCATCGGCTGTCGGCGCACATCTGGCAGGAAAAGCAGTCCGGACAGGGATTTTTTTTGGGCGTATCAGGATCCTGATCCGGAACGTAAACTTTGCCTTTTAAGCCGGGGACGTTGACAAAGGGCATGAATTAATCCTTATCTGGGGTTTTCTGCCGGAAACTCCCGGCTTTCAGCGTGCCCTATTCTGTGATCCCCGCAAAATACCATCAGCCGGCCGTCTTTTGCACAGGCCAGGGTCATATTCACAGACCGGGCCAAATCCACTGCCAGGGCCGTGGGACGGGATATGCCCACAAGCATTTCAAGGCCGGCTCGTCCCGCCTTTTGCACCAGTTCATAGCTGAGTCTGGAAGACATGATGGCCAGACATGCGTTTTTCATTTGGTTTAGCATAAACACTTTGCCAATGGCCTTGTCAAGGGCATTGTGTCTTCCCACGTCTTCAGCAGCAGCCATGGCTTCCATGGAGTGGCTGAAAATAACAGCCGCATGGGAGCTGCGGCTGCTGCGGTACAGGGGCTGATGGTCAGGCAGTTGATCCACGCCGGCCATAATCCGGCTGACAGAAAAAACAGTGGCCGACTTGACCGGCACAAGAACCCGGGCAATGTCTTCTATGACCTCCTTGCCGCAGATGCCGCAGCTGGTCTGGCTGACAAAGCCCTTGCGCTCCAGCAGGCCGGCGGCCTGAATGCGCCGTTCTTCTGTGAGTGTCAGGGTGGCCACGTTGGTCTGGTCCTCTGTGCAAAAGCTGATGGTGACAATGTCGTCCGGGTGATCCACAAGTCCCTCGGCCAGGCAGAACCCGGCCACATGGGCATTTTCATCTCCTGGCGTACGCATGACAACTGAATATGGGCTTCCGGCCACGCGTATGGACAAGGGTTCTTCAGTGATAAGGGCCTGGCTGCGCTCCGTACGCCGGTTTTCTTCGTATTGAGCATAAGTCGCCATGACATGGGTTGATTCGGTGTTTTCCGTCATTTTGTCCACTTATATGTTTTGGCAGGTATATTCGTCGCATTCCTTTTGCGTGAGCACTTCCATTGCAAACAGGATTTGTTTTTCCTTTTGCCGTTTTTGAGGAGACAGCACCAACGGCTGCTGGCTTTCTATGATCCGGACCGCATCGCTTCTGGAAACAATGGCTTCCAGGCCTGTGCCGGTCACCCGGCCCGTGGCCGTGTCAATGATCTCGGCATCCTCTGCGTTGGTCACCACCGCCCGGAAAATGGCTTTGTCATAAAAAATACGGGCTGCGGCCACGGCTGTCCGCCTGCGCGACACAATGGAGCCCGGCCGGTATAAAATAAGCATCAGGGGACTGTCACCAGCATGTACAACAAAATCCACAAGCACATGCCCGGTCTTTTCGTCGAGTTCCAGCTGCATCTGCTGCCGGGCCTGTATTTCGTTTTTGGCATAGCCTTTTTCTTCGACCAGAAATCGGGCAATCTGCTGCCGGCGCCTTTCATCATGGGTATCGGCAAGGCTTTGGCCCGTGAGAAAGTCCGTGGTTTCCCCCAGGATCAGGTGGTGGGTTCCCATAACCGATCCTTTCCCCCGCTGATGAGAAAAATACCATAGGTGGCCCGCAGGTTGGGAAGGGCTGAAACGATGCGGCCGCTTTTGTCCTGCTTGTCCGTGTTGATGGCCACTTCCTTTTGAATCGTAAATCCCATTTCCCTGGCAAATGCCCGGAAATCCCTTATGGACAGAATCCGGATATTGGGCGTGTCATACCATTGATAGGGCAGCTGCGGGGTGACCGGGGCGTGTCCGGTAAAAAGCCCCTGCAGGCGCACATGCCAGTGACCGAAATTGGGAAAACTCACAATGGCCTGTTTGCCGATGCGCAGCATGGAATGGATCAGGGTCAGCGGATCATAGACCTGCTGCAGGGTCTGGCTTAAGATCACGTAGTCAAAGGCCCCTGCGGGATAATCATGGACTTCCTGGTTGATATCGCCCTGGATGACGCTTAAGCCCTTTTCAATGCATTTGACCACTTTTTCCTCCACCAGTTCAATGCCGGTTTCCCGGACCTGTTTGTGGTCTTTTAAATAGGCCAGCAGTTCGCCCTCGCCGCAGCCAAGGCCGATGACCCGGGAGCCGGGTGTGATCCAGGCGGCGATGACCTGGAGGTCAAAGCGCAGTTTGTTTTCCGGTATCTTCATAGACACTGTCGATAAACCCTCTGACCAGATCGGTCAGTCGTTGATTGGGCAGCAAAAAGGCATCATGGCCCCATTCCGCCTCGATTTCACAAAAACTCACGTCCCGTCCGCTTTTTTTCATGGCCTGGACCATTTCCCTGGACTGGTAGGTGGGATAGAGCCAGTCAGAGGTAAAAGAGACAACCATGAATTTTGCACGGCTTGCGGAAAAGACGGTTACCGGGGAATCCGCCCCGTCAAACCGGGTCAGGTCAAAATAGTCGGCTGCCTTTGTAATATAGAGAAACGAGTTGGCATCAAAACGTTCCACGAACTTGGCTCCCTGGTGGCGCAGATAGCTTTCCACCTGGAAGTCCACGTCAAACTGGTATGAAAAATCCTCCTTGTCCTGCAGGCGCCGTCCGAATTTCCGGCGCATGGCCTCATCTGACAGGTAGGTGATATGCCCGATCATCCGCGCCACTGACAATCCCAGATCCGGCTGTTTTCTGCCGTAATAATTGCCCTGGTTCCAGTTGGGATCAGCGGCAATGGCCTGGCGGGCCACCTCGTTGAATGCAATGGCCAGGGCGGAATGGCGCATGGTGGTGGCAAGGGGAATGGCCGCACACACATTTTCCGGATACTGCACACACCATTGCAGCACCTGCATGCCGCCCATGGAGCCGCCGATGAGACATAAAATCTTTTCAATGCCCAGATGCGCCATCAAAGCCTTCTGGGCCCGGACCATGTCGCCGATGGTCACAAAGGGAAAATCCATGCCATAGGGCATGCCGGTTTGCGGGTTGACGGCACAGGGCCCTGTTGAGCCCATGCATCCGCCCAGCACATTGGAGCAGACCACGAAATAATGGTCCGTATCAATTCCCTTGCCCGGGCCGATCATGTTTTCCCACCAGCCCGGCTTATCATCATTGTGTGCGTAAAAGCCGGCTGCATGGCTGTCTCCGGTCAGGGCGTGGAGGACCAGCACCACGTTGCTGCGGTCCGGATTCAGGGTGCCGTAGGTCTCATAGGCCAGGGTGATGGGCCCGAGCCTGGCGCCGCTGTCCAGGGGCATCTCGTGGGGCGGGCGGGCAAAGGTGAAAAATTTCTTTTCAACAATGCCCACGGACCGGCCGGATTGGTCATGGGTGATGTATTCACTCATTTCAACGATTCTGCGAGCTTTGAGAAAGTTTTGCGGTTGTTATACATCAAGGGGGGATCTCATCAATGAGCGATCCCCCCTTGGTTTTTCTCTTGCTTATCAGATACTACAGAATCCCTGCGGATTCAAACAAAACATGCGGTTTGTGGTTTATGCCAGTTCCCGGCGCTCGGCCATGTCCACGAGTTTGCGCTCCCGGGTCTTGTGAATGCCCAGGGCCTTTCTCTTGGCGTCGATATGGGCGATCATTTTCTTTGCCATTTCATAGGGATCGGGTGTAAATCCCCATTTGCCAAGGCCCTGTTTTTCCAGGCCATTGAAGAGCAGGTCGTGGAACCGGGTGTTTTCCGTAACCGGGAAGGTGACCCCGAATACCGTGTACACCCCTGAAGCCACAAAGTACTGGCCGATGGAAATGGCCTTTTCACTCATCCACTCCGGGGCTGCTCCGGCCACGGGCAGTTCGGCAATGCTTTCGCCCAGGCCGCCCACCTTTACCATTTCGCTTGCCGCGATCAGGATCCGGCTGTTGTCCACACAAGAGCCCATTCCCAGAACCGGGGGCATGCCCACGGCCTCGCAGACCTCGCTTAAGCCCGGGCCGGCCAGATATGCCGCCTCAGGCGAGCACAAGCCTTCCTTGGCCAGGGCGATCTGGGAGCATCCGGTCTGGAGCACCAGCACGTCGTTTCGGATCAGCTCCTTGACCAGTTCCACGTGCACCCAGTCCTGCTTGACCCGGGGGTTGGTGCATCCCACAACGCCGGCCACACCGCGGATCCGGCCGTTGATGATGTTGTCGTTCAGCGGTGTATAGGAGCCCCGGAAGGTGCCGCCGAGCATATAATTGATATACTCGTAGGAAAATCCGTGAATACCGGTGTTGCGGATATTGGGAATCTGCACCGGGTATTTGCGGGACTTGAACCGGGAAATGGCCTTGATCACCACCTCATCGGTGCACGCGGACGGGTCGTGCTCGTGGAACTCAATATGCTCGGCCCCTTCAATGTGGCACCTGGGGTTGGTGGTAAACAGATAGGTGCCGTAGCAGTCAGCCACCTTGGACAGGCCCTGCTGGATGCACTGCACGTCCACGGCCATGGCATCCACGGCACCGGTGACCATGATGGCCTCAGTGGAGGTGAAGTTGCCGGCATGGGGGATGCCGTGGCGAGACATCATTTCCGCACCAGAGCAGCACATGCCCACCATGTTGATGCCTTCGGCGCCGGCGTCCTTTGCTGCCTGGATCAGGGCCGGGGAGTTGACAGATGCCATCATGGACTCAAACAGGTTGGGTTCATGTCCATGGACGATGATATTGACCTGGTTTTCCTTGAGTACGCCCATGTTGACTTCCGCGGCCACCGGTACAGGGGTGCCAAACAGGATATCCGAGATTTCCGTGGCCACCATGGACCCGCCCCAGCCGTCGGACAGAGCCGTTCGGTTTCCCTGTTTCATGA
>JAGTVF010000250.1 GCA_018224315.1 Desulfobacterales bacterium
CAAAAATATTGTACGTGATCAAAGGAGGAGACAGCAACATGGAACAAGGAACAGTAAAATGGTTTAATGAACAAAAAGGTTTTGGTTTTATCGAAAGAGAAGACGGTCCCGACGTTTTCGTTCATTTTTCCGCCATCAATGCCGATGGTTTCAAAACATTGAACGAAGGGGACAAGGTGAGATTTGAGGTTGAGCAGGGACAAAAGGGTCCGGCTGCAACGAATGTAACGGTGCAGTAAAAGCCTTGATCCAATAAAAAGGGTGCTTTCCGGGACAGGGAAGCACCCTTTTTTATTGGAATCATTACAATGAATGATCAGCTGCGAAGATTTCCAAACCCGGCCCGGCCGCCAGGGCCGGGCCGGGGCTGTGCGGTTACTTGAGAAGGCTTACGTAGCGTGCCACCTCGACGTCTTTTTTCCATGCCGGCCATTTATCGGCACGGTTGGTGTCTTTGCGTTCAGCCTGCCAAAACCGGCGGATTTTTCGGGTACGGTTTTTGCGGAATCCCATTTTCCCCCTCCTTGTGTTTGTTTTTTGGGGCAGGGTTCACAAGATCAGGGTTTTTTGCCTTTTTCTTGCCCTGCTTTTTATAGACAAAGGCCTGTAACTTTACGGTCTCTTTGGACTTTTTGCCCTGCCTGAATTATTTTTTCAATCTTTTTTTTATTCATATCGTCAATTTCAAAATATGATTTAAAAATTTTTTGTAAAGTCATTATCGGCAGCCTGTCTATTGAAATTTTCAAGACTCTTCTGGAAATTATAAAAAACAGCCTTGAAAACGGTGAAGATGTCCTTGTCTCCGGCTTCGGGAAATTCCAGGCGAAAGATAAGGCTCCCAGGCGAGGCAGAAACCCGGCAACCAATGATGATATGGTTTTAGATGCTCGCAGAGTGGTTCGCTTTAAATGTTCCGGAAAACTGAAAACGCGGCTTAATGGTGCGGAATAGGAAGTGAATCCAACTTTCCAGGTTGGCCTGCTGTACTCCCGGGGATTTGAGGTGAATTTTTCAGGAATTCCAGATTATGGCAATAATCCAGTGCACAAAAAAACTGCTGTCAGAATTAAAGGTGAAAAATGGCGAGCTTTCACAAACGCCTGATGACCTGAATAGCTGGCATGCCAATATTTTTCTGGTAGATCGCAGAAAATGCGCTATATTCACCCATGACAGGACATTGTACTCCTTTATCGTTCCCGGCCTTACCAAGCCCGACTTTCAGGACTTCAAAGAGATTTTCAGGCAAAGGCTATTTAAAAGCCTCTTTGCAGAAGAGATCCCGCAGAAACATATCGAAACCTTTCTTGAAGATAACCGGAATATTGAATTCACCAAAACCAATAATCGCAGTGTCCTGGGTTCTATGAATGATTTGGTATTCCATACCAAGTATCAGATATCAGCTGAGGGCGGACTTTTAAACGTAGATATTGGCAAACTGAACCACTACATAAATCAGATACCAATGAGTGCGATTGATGAAATTTTCAGTAGATATGAATTAAAGAGGTTTCTTGAGGGACTGGAAAAATGATATATTGCGCCTTGGCAATGCTAAATAACCCGTTTGAATGATACAGAAAGCGCCCGCTCGGTGGTTGATGATACAAAGCGGGGAGTGCAGTATATTTGTTATACGGCAGATATGGTCGCCCATCACGCGTTTTATAACGAGGGCCCCAGAGCCTCGTAACAGGAAAGGACCGTACCATGACACTAAGAACAAAACAAAGCTACATTGATAGCATTAGGGCCATGAAGACCAATATATGGGCGTACGGGGAAAAAGTTGACGATATATATGCACATCCCTGCTTCAAACCGTCTATGGATGCCATCGGGATGGTTTACGCATTGTCCAGAAGCGAAGGCAAGAATGGAAGCTATGGACTTTTCACGACCCATTCCCCTTTTACCGGCGGCAGAGTGAGCCGTTTTCTGCATATACACCAAACCCAGGAGGACCTAAAAAGCCGCTTTCAACTATCCCGAAACCTGGTCCACAAGCACGGCGCCTGCATCGGTGCCCGGTGTGTCAGTACGAGTGTCCTCAATGCCGTCTTCACGACGACCTTCGAAATGGATCAATCCACCGGCACCGACTATCACACCCGATTTCTGAAGTTTCTGGGCCATGTGCAGGAAAACGACCTTGCTGTGGCCGGCGCGATGATGGATGTCAAGGGGGATCGCAGCTTAGGCCCGCATGAGCAGGTCGATCCCGACCTCTACTTGCATATTGTCGAAAAACGCTCCGATGGTATCGTTGTCAGGGGTGCAAAGGCCAGTATCTCCGGCGCGGCCATTGCCGAAGAGATTGTGGTTGTACCCTGTACTGCCTTGAGTGCCAACGGCCAGGACTATGCTGTCAGCTTTGCCATACCAAGCGATGCACCGGGCATACTGCACATTGCAGAGGCGCCCGCCCCGAATATGAGGCGCCTTGTTGGAAAGGAAATGGATTATGGCAATGCCCGATACGGTGTCCACGGCTCAACCCACGTCATTTTCGATGACGTTTTCATACCAAAAGAGCGCGTTTTCATGTGCGGGGAATATGCCCATGCGGCGAACTTGGTCAACTGTTTTGCCAGCCTCCAGCGTCTGAACACCACAAGCTGCAAAGCAGGACACCGGGATTTGCTCATTGGAGCCGCTGCTGTTGCTGCCGACTACAACGGGGTCGGTGGCGTGCGGCATATCCGGGAAAAACTGGCCGACCTGCATCATCACAGCGAAACCGCCTTCGGCTGCGCCCTCGCATCCATTTACACCGGAGAAAAAAACGCCTCGGGGGTCTTCTTTCCAAACCCTTTGTATGTCAACATCGCCAAGCACAAGGGCGTCGAGGCGATCTGGGAGGGCACTTACATGGCCGCCGACATCGCCGGGGGGCTTGTTTGCACCCTGCCGACCGCCGACGATCTGGCCCATGAAACCATCGGAAACGTGATTGATAAATATTTCAAAGGAAAAGAAGGCGTTTCATCGGAAAATCGGATTCGGATATTGCGCCTGATCGAGTATCTCACCGGGCAAGGGTCGGTTGTGCCCATTGAGTCAACCCATGGCGCGGGATCTCCACAGGCCCAGAAGATAACCATTGGGCAGGATTTGGCTGAAAAAATCGAGAAGTTCAAAAAAGACGCAAAAATCATGGCGGGCATCAAAGGTGAGGACATCTGATAAAATGAACGTGCTTGTATGCAATACTTGTTTCGGCAATGTGCATCGAAAGAGGCGTTTCCTATGGAGAGCCATGATAGCCGTAGTCTTCAGCTCTTGAAGTCTATTCATAAACTGTCTCAGCATAGCCGCTCAGGTAGCCTTCAACTTCCTTCTCGAGATGACTAAGGAGAGCCGGAACAGGTTCTCCAAGTGTCTGTCGAATCAGAGCTCA
>JAGTVF010000251.1 GCA_018224315.1 Desulfobacterales bacterium
GCCATTCTCGAGCGCTGGCTTGATGAACGCAAGGCCGACATGGAAGTCATGGCCGGCACCTCCCTGGTCCAATCCATGGATGCACAACGCATCCAACCCTACCTGGAGCTGATCCGGAAAAAATACGGGGTGTATAAAAATCTCACGGTGGTGGCCGCAGACGGCCGCATGGTTTGCAGCAGCGGCACCCGCCCGGTGCAGCCCCCGCTTCAGCCGGCGACTTTGGATACAACCCTTCGGATTTCAAAGATCACCTATGCCCCCCGCCAGCATGAGTCCTCATTTTTCGTGTCCGCCCCGATTTTTGCGCCAAACAGTGAAAAAAGGACCGGCACCATCTACGGCCAGGTGGGCACCAACAAGATCATTTTCTTTATTCTCAACATCTTTCTGGGAGAAACCGGGGAGTGCTATCTGGTCAATGAAGACGGGCAGTTTCTGGCCCACAAGGAGCCCCGCCGGATTTTAACGGAAAACATTTCCCAATCCGACAGCTTTAAAAACATCTTTGAGAAAAGGGACAGGGAAAAAGCGTACCTGGACTACCGGGGCATTGAGGTGCTGGGCACTTCCATGAACGTTTCCGGCACAGACTGGTATATTGTTGTGGAACAGGACCGAAAAGAGGCCTTTGAAAGCGCCAGCACCCTGAAATCCATCATCTACCTGACGGTTTTCCTCTGCATCGGCTCAGCCCTGGCCCTCACCTGGATGATCTCCTATCACATCGTGGGCCCGATCCGGCGCCTGAGCCGGTATGCCGACATGATCGCCGCTTCCAGAACCGATCAGCCCGTTGTGAAAACCGCCCGCAAAGACGAAATCGGGATGCTCTACCGGGCCTTTGAACACATGTATATCAAGGTGCAGCAGCGGCAGCATCATCTCCGGGAAAAAGTGGGGTTAAAAGATGCCCAGCTCAGGGAAACCGACATCATGCTGGAAAAAACCCGGCGCATGGCCGAGCGGTCTGAAAAATTTGCCGCCATGGGGCGCATGGGCGCGGCCGTGGCCCATGAAATCCGCACTCCCCTGACATCGCTGAAGCTGTATCTGGAATCCGCCCAGGAGCAGATCGCCAACAGCGCGGAAGACCAGGAAGATTTCCGGATTGCAATGAAACAGGTCAACCGGATTGAATCTTCCATCAACCGGTTTCTGGATTTTGTCAAGCCGGAGCAACTCGTTTTTTCCGTCATTGACGTCACCGTGCTCATCGAGGATGTGCTATACATGATCCACCCCCTGGCCAAACGCCAGGAGTGCCGCCTTCAAACCCGCATACAGGACAATCTTCCAGGAGTTTTCGGCGACAGAAAACTGCTGGCCGAGGCCCTGGTCAACCTTATGGTCAACTGTCTGGAAGCCATGGAAAAGCACGGCAGCCTCAATGTCGCAGCCGAAACCGATCGGTTTGAACAAAACGGTCAGACCGTCGCCTGCGTGCGCATTGACGTGCAGGATACCGGCTGCGGCATTTCCGAAAAACAGATGGACAACCTGTTTGAACCCTTTTACACCACCAAGGCCGCAGGCACTGGACTGGGCCTGCCATTGGTGTTAAACACCATCGAAAGCCACGGCGGCACCATCGGGGTGCAGAGCACACCCGGGAAAGGCACCACATTTCGCCTGTATATTCCCATTGAATCCAGCCATCCGGCGGACAAGGACCATGGACAAGATACTGCTCATTGACGACGACGAAGGCTTAATCCATTTTCTGAGCCGTTTTTTCCAGCGAAAAGGATATGCGGTCACTGCCTGCGCCGGCGGCCGGCAGGCCCTTGAAACCATCGGGCAGCAGGACTTTGACCTGATTCTGCTCGATTACAAAATGCCGGAATTCAACGGGCTTGACACCCTTTCGGAAATCCGCGCAATTGAAGTCAAAACCCCGGTGATTCTGATGACCGCCTATGGCACCACCAACCTGGCCATTGAGGCCATGAAGCGCGGCGCCTATGATTACCTGATTAAGCCCTTTGAGAAAAAAGACCTGACCCGCATCGTGTCCGAGGCCCTGCAGGTCAGCCGGCAAATGAAGCAGATTGTCCGGTTTCCGGCCGCCTCTGCTGACCCGCAGCAGCCCGCAGACAGCCGTGACAGCCTGCAGATGATCGGCTCCAGCCGCCAAATGCAGGAAATCTACAAGCTCATCGGCCAGGTGGCGGAAAAGGATGTGCCTGTATTGATTACCGGGGAAAGCGGTACGGGAAAGGAACTGGCCGCCCGGGCCATTTACCATCACAGCCGGCGGCGGGAAAAACCCTTTATCGCCGTCAACTGCGCGGCCATCCCCGAATCCCTGTTTGAAAGCGAGCTTTTCGGCCATGAACGCGGTGCCTTCACCGGTGCAGAGCGGACCTATATCGGAAAATTTGAGCGATGCCACAAGGGCACCCTGTTTCTCGATGAAATCGGCGAAATGTCGCCGCCCCTCCAGGCCAAGCTGCTGCGGGCACTGCAGACAGGTGAAATCGAAAGGCTTGGCAGCGGCCAGTCCATCACCGTGGATGTGCGCATCATTGCGGCCACCAACAAGGACCTGGAGGCCGAAGTCCGGGCCGGCCGGTTCAGGGAAGACCTGTACTGGCGCCTGAAGGTCATTTCCCTGGATCTGCCCGCCCTGCGGCACCGCAGGCAGGACATTTCCGAACTGGTGAAATATTTTCTGGCCCGGTTTGCCGCGGAATACGACCGGCCCGGATGCTATGTATCTGAATCGGCCCTGCGCAAACTCAACGACTATTTCTGGCCCGGAAACGTCCGGGAACTGGAAAACTGCGTGCGCCGGGCAGTGCTGCTGTGCACCGGCGGGGTGATTTCCGAAGGCAGTCTTTTGATTCCCAATGCCGAGGCGGATGCCGCGCTTCAAAACATGAACCGAGAACAGCTCATTGACCGGCTCAAGGAAAAACTCGAAGAAATCCTGCCGGATATTTTCCGGATTTCCGAGCAGGACATTCATGCCAATATCATCGAAATCGTGGAAGAAACCCTGATTCGAAAAGCCCTGGAAGAATGCGGCAACAACCAGGTCAAAGCGGCCGAAATGCTGGGCATCAGCAGAAACACCCTCCGGCACAGGATCAAAAAACAAACCGAAAAGCAAAACCAAAACCCCAGAACTGAGTAAAACCGGGCCAGCAAATTTGTGCAAACGCTGCCCCCGGCTGTTCAAAATTTATACAAATCCGGCAAAGGTCCGCAGCCGCCGGATTCTCCACCTGCCCCGACCCAAATGCGGCCGTGCTGCCATGGCCTGATGCCTGTATTCAACCACATAAAAATCCCTTTTATTCTGAGCCGCAGATTATCCTATAAAAATATTATTTTATTTCAAGATGTTAAGATAGATTGTTCCAAACTCCGCCTTCTGGCATGCCCCCTGCATCCTTTCTGGGCAAAAACGGATCATCTGCCAATAATGATGATGGACTCGTAGAAGTCGATTTTCAGATGGTTCCGTAAAAGTCCGCATGCAAACAAGGAGGACGCCCATGTATACCCAGAACACATCCGGCCCAAAGACCGGATCCAAAACCGGTTTTCAACACACCGCCGTATCCGCAAACCTGGAAAAAATCCGGCGCCAGGGCCTGCTGATCCGGGAACGCATTGATGAAATCCTGATGATGTGTGATCGGGACGACCCCGTGTATGAACAGATCAGCAGCTTCGGCATCGGCCTCTACACCCTGGGATATTTTGACTGCCCGGATCTGATGGGCGTTGAGGACATTGACGCCGGTGAAGCCGGAAAAATCCTGCAAAATGATTTCCTCCCGGTGCGGGCCGCTGATATCGCCGCAGACTATAATCTCCTGGAATGCCCGGAAAGATATCTCCTGGTGGTGGGCGACCCCCTTTTCCCGGCCCACTTTGCTGTGCCCGTGGATTTTCAGCGCCAAAGGCCCTTTTTTTCCAAGCTTGCCTTTTTCGGCAGTGGATTTGACCGCCTTTCCGAGCTCATGGCGGAATTTTCGGGCATCGACGGCATCGGGGAAAACGATTTCCAGTATTTTCAAAAAAAGCCCGACGGTGCCGTCGCTTCTGCATCCATGGGCAAAATCTATATTGTCAAATAACCCGTAACCTTATCCGGAACCAATTTTTATTTTCAAGGAGGCCAGTGAATGTCGGTAATCCAAAGCGTTATTGAAAAAGTCAAACACACAGACCCCGGCCAGAAGGAGTTTCATCAGGCCGTCACCGAGGTGCTTGAAACCCTTGAGCCCACGGCTGAAAAGCACCCGGAATTTGTAAAGGCCGGGATTTATGAGCGGATCGTGGAGCCTGAAAGGGCGGTTTTGTTCCGTGTTCCCTGGATGGATGACAGGGGAGAGGTTCATGTCAACCGCGGCTTCCGGGTTCAGTTCAACAATTCCATCGGCCCGTTTAAAGGCGGCATCCGGTTTCATCCCTCGGTCAATTTAAGCATCATCAAATTTCTGGGGTTTGAACAGGTTTTTAAAAATTCACTGACCACCCTGCCCATGGGCGGCGGCAAGGGCGGCTCCGACTTTGACCCCAAGGGCAAGACAGACAATGAAATCATGCGGTTCTGCCAGGCCTTCATGCGGGAATTGTGCCGGCACATCGGCCCGGAAACCGATGTCCCGGCCGGTGACATTGGCGTGGGGGCACGGGAGATCGGCTATTTATACGGATATTACAAAAAGCTTAAAAACGAGCATACCGGCGTGCTCACCGGAAAGGCCCTGGAATACGGCGGCAGTCTGATCCGGCCCGAGGCCACCGGCTACGGCACCGTCTATTTTGCCGCTGAAATGCTGGCCACCAGGGGCCTGGATTTCAAGGACAAAACAGTGGCTGTCAGCGGATCGGGCAATGTGGCCCAGTTTGCCATTGAAAAAGTCAATGAACTGGGCGGCCGGATTGTTTCAATTTCGGATTCGGCCGGCACGGTCATTGATGAAAAGGGGATTGACAACGACAAGACCTGCTATCTCATGGAACTCAAAAACGTGCACCGGGGACGGGTGTCGGAATACGCGGACAAATACAAGACCGTCTGCTTTGAAGGAAAGAGTGTCTGGGACGTGATCCGTGAGCAGGACATCCATGTCGACATTGCCCTGCCATGCGCCACCCAGAATGAAATCGATGCCCAAAACGCCCAGGCCCTGATCAAAAACGGATGCATGTGCCTGGCCGAAGGCGCCAACATGCCCTCCACCCCGGAAGCCGTAAAAGTCTACCAGGACAACGGAATTCTTTATGGTCCGGGAAAGGCGGCCAATGCCGGAGGTGTTGCCACCTCGGGCCTGGAAATGAGCCAGAACAGCCTCAAGTTCTCATGGAGCCGGGAGGAAGTGGACCGAAAGCTGCAAACGATCATGAAAGACATCCACCAGTCCTGCCTGGATGCGGCAGAAGCCTACGGGAAAAAAGGCAATTACGTCATGGGCGCCAACATTGCCGGTTTTGTCAAGGTGGCCAAGGCCATGCACGCCTACGGCGTGGTGTAAACACAAATCGGGCAAAAACCAGACAAAAGGTGATCTGCCCGGGCTTTATTCCCGGTAACAGATCACCCTTTGCCTGGCCACATCAGATTGCAGCTTTAATCCCAAACCGGCTGTATCCACTACCCGGACAACATGAGAAAGCCGGGTGTCTTCTCCGGCGGTTTCTTCCAGGACATTTGGCAAAGACCGGATCCAGCCGGCATTGAATTCCACGCCCGGAGATTCCGGATAAATGGCCAGATAAAAAATCCCGGTTTCAATCAGATCATGGAAAAAATGGGTCCCAAAGGACAGATCCGGAATCAGGCTGCCGTCCTGATAGCTGATTTCGGCAATGGCGGCAATGTGGTTGATTTCCGAGAAATGAACGGCAACGCCCATCTCCGGGGTATGAGTTCCCCAGCGCCCCGGGCCCATCAGCAGGGTGGGCATTTTCTCCCGGTTGGGGATCTGCCGGTTTAAACGGCCCACCAGCCGGGCCACGCTGTATTTCTCCGAACGGGAAAGCCCGGCATAGGCCTTGGAATCCACGAAAATAATCCGGGATATGGGCTGGCTGATATTGCCGCCCATGAAATTGCCTTCCATGCGGACCAGGATCCGGTCCGGCGGCACGCTGCTGGGCAGAAACACCCGGCTTCGGTCCCCAATGGTCTGCAACGGCCGGCACTGGAGCAAATTGATCTGAAGCTGGTCGGACTGATTGAAGTTAACGGTAAACTCCACATCCACCGGGTATTCATAGGCCTTTTCCAGCCGGCCCAGCATCCGCTTCATCCAGTCAATAAACGACGTGCGGGTCAAAAACGGATCAAAGGTCAGAATCCACATATCTTTTTGCGGCCGTCCCATGCGGCGCAATTCCCGGCCGGCTTCTTCATCCCGGGTGCCCAGCAAATCAAATTTTTCCGGCCGCTGCTTTTCCAGCAGCTCCTGGACAGACAGGCTCTGGATATCGTTTTTCTCCAGGTTGAGCAGGTCAATATAATGCTGGGAAAATTTCCGGATATCATGCATGCCCGCAAGCGGACGCACCAGGGGATCATCTGCAGCCACAATTCTGGGATAGTCATTTTCCACCCGGTTCACCGCCCGGGTGCCCAGGCCAAATACCAGCCGGATCATTCCGGCATGCGGATCCATGCCCTTTTTCCATACAAAGGGATTGTAGGAAAGCCCCACACCGGCCAGCTCAGGATAGAAAAAACGCTGATGATAGGCGCCTGATACCCTTTGCACCAGAAGCGCCATCTGTTCATCCATCTGGTCCAGACCCCGCTGCAGCCTGTAGGCCAGGGCGTCTTCGCTCATGGTGCTGGCAAAGATCCGCCGGACGGCTTCCTCGAACTTTTCATACCGTTTTTCCGGAGAACCCTGATTGACACAGAAAAAGCTTTCGTACTTGCCGGCAAAGGCACTTCCAAAAGCGTCTTCGAGCAGGCTGCTGGAACGCACGATAATGGGCGACTGGCCGAAATACTCGAGCATCAGCTGGAACTGCTCGGTGATCTCTTCGGGAAACACCCCGTTTAGCATTTTCTCCCGCAGCTCCGCGGCCCGGCTGAAATAGCCCGTGCGGGTCTTGTGGGCCATAAACAGCTTCCACCAGCCGTTTTGAACAATATAGGAATAAAACACGTCCGAGCCGATATAAAACGAATCATGGGGCTCGAGCACCTGTGACCAGTCAAAGGCGCTGTCCTGTGTCAGGATTTTGCGGGCCATGAGCATGCCCAAAGATTTGCCGCCGATAAAGCCGGTGCCGATGAGTCTTTCTTTGATCATCAGCAGATCCTCCAGGCCCAGATGCCTGCGAATCATGGACAAAAGCCGCTTGTTGCGCGTCAGCAGCAGCCGGCTCAGCTGCTCGACCATGTCTTTTTTTTCTGCAGCTCCGGCTCCGGATTCCAGGAGGCTGCGGGCCTGCATGAAAAGGCGGTCCCAATAGTCCAGGCGCCGCTGGGCACTGACTGTCTGGTGATCGGCCAGGTAGGAAAACAGCCGGGTGGCCTCCACGCTGTTGATCACCGGCATTAGCTCGTCTTTTTTCTTGATATGAGGGAAAAACATGGTGGGCGAATAGCGGTGCTGCACCTTGATGGGATGAACACA
>JAGTVF010000252.1 GCA_018224315.1 Desulfobacterales bacterium
CC
Organism: Desulfobacterales bacterium; assembly: GCA_018224315.1. Classification (GTDB taxonomy): domain Bacteria; phylum Desulfobacterota; class Desulfobacteria; order Desulfobacterales; family Desulfosalsimonadaceae; genus Desulfosalsimonas. Next base: position 3 of record JAGTVF010000252.1, read on the forward strand.
GTACCCGCCTTGCGGATGTACTGCCAGGTCCGCTCCCAGGCGTGGATGAGCACCCCTCGCACCGTGGGCAGCCGGTAAGGGGGCAGTTCCATGATAAACGGGGTGGGCGCACCCCGGATGATGGTCTTTCTCAGCACCCAGGCCACGGCAAGTGCCCCGCCCCAGGACAGCAGAGTGACGGCGAACATCACCCAGGCCTTGTGGGAGGCGAAAAACGCGCCAATAAGCAGGGCAAAGACGGGCAGCTTGGCCCCGCAGTTCATAAAGGGAACCGTGAGCAAAGTGGCCAGCCGCTCTTTTGGGGATTTCAGGGTCCGGGCGGCCATGATGCCGGGCACCGCGCATCCGCCGGCAATACCGCCGGAGACGATAAAGGGCATCACTGAGCTGCCGTGCAGGCCGAATACCTTAAAGACCCGGTCGAGCATGAACGCCACCCGGGCCAGGTAACCGGAATCCTCCAGGATGGTAATGCCCAGAAACATCAAAAGAATAATCGGCACAAAGCCCAGTACGCCGCCCACCCCGTCGATGATGCCGGAAATCACCAGAGACTTGAGTACCCCTTCTGCCATGTGGGCGTCGGCCAGGCCCCGCAGTGCGGCAAACCCGCTTTCCATCCAGGCTGCGGGCATTTCGCTGAAGGCAAAGGTAAAATGATAGAGCAAAAGCACCACCCCGGCCATAATAAAGGGCCCGGCCAGACGGTTGATGAGCACTTTGTCGATCTGGTCTGAGAGATAGAGCCGGTTTTGCTCATTTTCCACCTCGATGACGCCCTGGCGGACAATGCTTTTGATAAACCCGAACCGATGATCGGCAATAATGGATTCGGCATCCGTGTCCAGGGTGCGGTTTAAGTGGTGGGCCACTTGGTCTGCGATCTGCTGGAGTTTTGCAGAAAGCTGCGCGTCTGCCTGCCGCCCTGCGGAAACGATCTGCTCGTCTGCCTCCAGGTACTTAAGCCCCACCCATCTGGCCGGATAATATTGGGTTAAAAACCGATTTTCCGATATCATGGGCGCCATTTCAGCCAGTGCATTATCAATGTCATCGCCGTAGGAAATTTTCAGATCCTTGGGCCCGGCATACGTATCCGCAACATGGCCGGCAGCGGTCATGAGTTCCTTTTGGCCGGTACCGCTTCGGGCCACTGTGGGCACCACGGGCACGCCGAGAAGGGCCGAAAGCCTGGGGGCGTCAATGCGCACTCCGCGGCTTTTGGCCACGTCCATCATGTTTAGTGCAATGCAGACCGGCACGCCCATTTCAATAATCTGCAGGGTGAGATAAAGGTTTCTCTCCAGATTGGAAGCATCCACGATATCGACCACCACGGCGGGTTTTTCAGTGGCGATAAAATCCCGGGCGATAACCTCCTCCAAAGAATAGGCGCTCATGGAATAGGTGCCCGGCAGATCCACCAGATGAAATTGCCGGCCGTTGATTTTGTAAACCCCGGTCTTTTTCTCCACGGTGACCCCGGGATAGTTGCCCACCTGCTGGCGGGCCCCGGTCAGGGCGTTAAAAAGGGTTGTTTTGCCGGAATTGGGATTTCCGGCCAGTGCGATCGTATGTGTCATGAGTCCTTATTCCACCTCCACTTCAATAAAATCGGCTTCGCTGTTTCTCAGGGTCAGGGTAAAGCCGGCGATGCGCAGGGCCACCGGGTCTTTTAAGGGTGCGCGGCCCTTGACCGAAAACTCGGTTCCCGGAACCAGCCCCATGTCCCGCATTCGGCGGCCCAGTTCACCCCGGGCGCGAATGGCTGCGATTTTTCCGGATTGCCGCTCTCTCATCTGCCTCATATTGATTCGCTGCATAAACTTGCTCCTTGAAAAGAATGTCGTATTAAGTTTTATTTGTTTGGTAAGCCAAACTTTATTGCCTGTCAACACATTATTTAATTTTTTTTCCTTTTGTTTGCCTGTGGCCGAAAAATCGGTTATAGATATAAAGGATTCACTGACCAAGGAGGGGCCATGACAGGAGTCGATTTATCTGAAAATTTAGAAGATTACCTGGAAACCATCCTGGAGCTGGAAAAAACCCAGAAGGTGGCCCGGGTAAAGGATATTGCCGAAATGCGGGGAGTATTGCGGGGTTCTGTGACCGGTGCGTTAAAAAGCCTGGCCGAAAAGGGGCTGATCAATTACGAGCCTTACAGCTTTATCACCCTGACCCGCAAAGGTACGGCAGTTGCCGGGGAAATCAACCGCCGGCACCGGGTGATCAAAAACTTTCTCACCCATGTGCTCCAGCTCGACCCCCAGACCGCAGAAGACAATGCCTGCCGCATGGAGCACGCCATGGACCGGGCGGCCGTGGACCGGATGGTGGCCTTTATCGATTACATGGACTCCTGCCCCAGAACCGATGCCAGCTGGCTGGAGGGCTTTGCCAAACACTGGCAGGGAAAGCAGGAAAACCGGCCGGACTGCAAAAACTGCATGGCCAGAAGCGCGGAAAAACATGTACAGGACAAAAAGAAATTATAATTTCAGAATATTGCAGGAGATCAGATGAGCCAGTATGAATTCTATGAGGTGATCAAAACCCCGCCGGTGGCATGGGTTTATCTGAACCGGCCGGACAAAAAAAACGCCATGAACCCGCCGGCCTGGAAAGAAAGCATTCCCATCTTTGAAGACATTGACAAGGATCCCGATATCCGGGTGGCCGTGATTGCCGGCCGGGGTCCGTGCTTTTCCGCGGGCATCGACCTGATGGGCATGGCCGGCGAAATGCCCGAATTAATGGATGCGGACCAGAAAGGCGGGGTCAAGTGGTCTCTTTTGAAAAAGATTTCCGCCATGCAGGACGCCATCAGCTGCATCGAGTGGTGCCGAAAGCCTGTTATCGCTGCCATTCACGGCCACTGCATCGGTGCGGGCTTAGACATGGCAACCGCCTGTGATATCCGGATTTGTGCAGCTGATGCCGTGTTCTGCTTAAAAGAAGCGGCAATTGGATTTGTGGCCGACGTGGGTGTGCTCCAAAGAATCCCGGGGATCGTGGGCCAGGGCTATGCCCGGGAACTGGCTTATACAGCAAAAACCATTGACGCGCAAAAAGCCGCTCAAATGCTGCTTGTAAACGAAATCTATCCGGATGCGGCCACTGTCATGGAAGGCGCTGAAAAACTGGCCGTACAGATTTCCGAAAACCCGCCCCTGGCCGTGCAGGCCTCAAAGGACGTGCTCAACTACGGAGCCGAAAAATCCGTGGAGGACGGTTTGAAATACGTGGCCTCGATGAGCGCCAACATCATTCCCTCAAAGGACCTGATGGAAGCCATTGCCGCTTTTTCCGAAAAACGCAAGCCCGTGTTTACAGGGCAATAAGGGCAAAGCCGTCACATGCGCATCTATATTTCAACGCTGGGCTGCGCCCGAAACCAGGTGGACAGCGAGATAATGGGCGGCCGGCTATCTGCTGCGGGCCACGAGATGGCCGAACTGGCAGAAAACGCAGAGGTCATCATCGTCAACACTTGCGCCTTTATAGAGTCTGCCGCAGACGAGGCCATCGAGCAGATCCTGGAGTTGGCCGAATACAAGCGCCACGGTGCGTGCCAAAAACTCATCATTGCCGGATGCCTGCCCCAGCGCTACAGAGAGCAGACCGCAGAAGCGCTGCCGGAAGTGGATTTATTTCTGGGGACCGGGGCCTATGACCGGATTGCAGATGCGGTTGAAGACACCCAAATGGCAGGAAAATGCATCCTCCCCCCGCCAGAACAAACCGCCCTGGCCGGACCGGATACTCCCAGGACCCGGGCCCCGGGGCCGGTTGCCTATGTCAAGATCATGGAAGGCTGCGGCAGGCACTGCACCTATTGCATCATCCCGGCCCTTCGCGGGCCTTTGCGCAGCCGGCCGGCCGCAGATGTGGCCGGCGAGGCCCGGCGTTTTGCCGGCCAGGGGGCGGCCGAAATTGTGCTGGTGGGCCAGGACACCACCTCCTGGGGGCTGGATCAGAACCCGCCGGGCCGGTTTGCCGATTTGCTGGGGCAAGTGGCACAATCCGTGCCCGACTGCTGGGTCCGGTTTTTATACGGCCATCCCGACAGAATCGGGGACCGGCTCCTGGATACCATGGCTGCATATCCAAACATATGCCGGTATCTCGATGTCCCCATCCAGCATGCCAGCGGCCGGGTATTAAAACGCATGGGCCGCGGCCATGACAGAAAGGCGCTGGCGGCGATCTTTGAACGCATCCGCTCGGCCATGCCGGATGCGGCATTGCGCACCACGGTTCTGGTGGGATTTCCGGGCGAAACAGACGAGGATTTTGCCAGGCTGCTTGAATTCATGGAACAGGTGGCGTTTGATCACCTGGGGGCATTTGTCTATTCTGACGCCGAAGACCTGCCCTCCCACCGCCTGGACCGCCACGTGCCCGCCCAGATCGCCCAGGACCGCCATGATGTGGTCATGATGCGCCAGGCAGACATCTCCCTTGCCAAAAACCGGGAGAAAATCGGCCAATGCACGGAGGTTCTGGCTGAAGGCCGCGCAGAAGACGGTCGGCTCTGGGGCAGAACCCGGTTTCAGGCGCCGGAGGTTGACGGAATAACCTTTATCAACAACCCGGACAGATCCGCTGCCCCGGGCCGAATCATACAAGTTCGCATCACTGATGCAGATGAATACGACCTGACAGGAGCTGCGATATGAGCGGGATGAAACAGCAGGTGCTGGAGAAAATCAATCCCGACCTGACCGCAATCGAGATGGCACTGGTGGAAAACCTCGACCCCCACCTTGACCTGGTCAAACAGACCGCCGGGCATTTGATCTTTTCCGGCGGAAAACGCCTGCGCCCGCTTCTCATTGTGCTAAGCGCCAGAATCTGTGGTCATGAAAGCCCGTTTGTCATCAAATTTGCCACCACATTTGAATTTCTGCACACGGCCACGCTCATGCACGATGATGTGATCGACGGCGCTGACATGCGGCGGGGCAAACAAGCCGCCCATCATCTTTACGGGGCGCCGGTCACCGTTCTGGTGGGCGATTTTCTGCTGGCCCGGGCCATATGCATTGCCGCTGAAACCGAAAATCCCAGGATCATCCGGGTGGTGGCTTCACTAACCGAGCAGATGTCTGAAGGGGAGATCTACCAGCTCATCAAAAAGGGGCAGATCGATCTCACGGAAGCCGAATACATGGATATCATCCGGCGCAAAACCGGCGTGCTCATTGAAAGCGCATGCACAAGCGGCGCGATTCTGGCCAATGCCACCCAAACACAGGAAAACGCCCTGACTGCATACGGCAAACACCTGGGCCTGGTTTTCCAGATCGCAGACGACATCCTGGACTACACTGCGGATGTCGGGGAACTGGGCAAAAACGTGGGCGCAGACCTAAAGGAGGGCAAACTCACCCTGCCTGTGATCTATGCCCTGTCCAGGGCCGGTGAAACCGATCATGCGCGCATGAGAGCCATTATCAGCAATCCGGAGTTTACTGAAAGCGATTTTGCTGAACTGCTGGGTTTGCTTGAAAAATACCAGGGAGTGGCCGATGCCCGGAAAAAAGCCCTGGATCACGTGCACAAGGCCAAAACCCAGCTTGAAGCATTTGCACCTTCGGCCACCCGGGAGATTCTGGAAATGATGGCCGATTATGCCCTCAACCGCTCATCATAAAGAGGATTGCGGACAGCCCCTGTTTTGGGGCCAATGTTGCGGTCCGGAAATGAGAAAAAAGGAAATCCATTGCCATGAAACGTTTTGCCGCAAATCAAATCCGACCCGTGCATTTGTTGCAAACCGCGCTCTGCCTCTTGATCCTGCTGTTTTTATCTTCTCCGCTGACTTTTTGTGCGGATGCGGCCGATGCTCGCCAAACCATTGTCAGCTTCGGCCACAGCCGGATTGACAAAGACACAACAGCGGCCAAAAAAGAAGCCGTGTCCCGGGCACTTCTAAAAAGCGTGCAAAGCGCAGCTTTAAAAATGATGGCCAAAGATGATCTCACCGGCCACTTTGAGCTCATCGCCACGGTGATCGACACGCACCGTGACGGGTTGATTCAGGATTACAGGATATTAAAGGAATTTCAAACAGACAAAGCCTACCATGTGCTGGTGGAGGCCACGGTCTCTGGTCAGAAAATAGAAAAAGCCCTTGCCGATGCCGGCTTTGATCTCACCCCAAAGGACCTGCCGTCGGTATTGCTCATGGTGGCGGAAAAAAACTTTGATGACATCGGGTATAACTACTGGTGGAAACAAGGGTATGCAGATTTTTCCGAAGCGGTTGCCGAACCGGTGATACGGCAAGCTTTTTCCGGAGCCGGGTTTGACCTGATCTCCCCGGATCCGGACAGCGGCGCCCTCGATGATGAATTGCTGGCATCGGGCATGGCCGCAGAACCGGCCGACTACCAGGCCGCCCTTGTGGCCGGACGCATGGGGGCGGATCTGGTGGTTTTGGGCCGGGCCCGGGTCAAAGCCCTGGAAAATCGGATGGGCCAGGGGGTTCGCAGCTTTAGGGCCGATATCCGGCTAAATGTCATTGACGCGGAAACCGGGGAAAAACTGGCCACTGTGACTGAAAAGGCGTTAAATGTCAGCGAGGATCCCGACAAGGGCAGCAAAAACGCACTTGCTGATGCGGCCTACGCCGCTGCCTCCCAATTGTCAGAACAAAGCGTTTCCCTGTGGCGCAATATTGAAAAACGCAAGCAAACCTTTGAAATCCGCATCCGGGGGCAACGGATTCTGCCTTACCTGGAACGTCTGCGCGCAGCCATTCGCCAGCATCCCGGAGTCTCGGATCTGCAGACCACCGAAATGACTTCGGCCAACGCTGTGCTGGAAATGCATTACACCCGGTCGGCCCAGCAGCTGGCCAACCATCTGCTGATGCAGTCCTTTGATGGCTTTGGCATCAATATCATGAAAATTTCTCCCAAGACCCTGCAGATCGAACTGATCCCCGGGTAGGAAAAGCCGGCTCCCGGCCCGAAAGTCAGGATGAAAGGCAGGATCTTGATGCAAAATGAACGGTATTCATTTAAATGAATTGACATTTATAAAATTATGCTTGTTTTTTGTTTAAAACAATATTATCAATTTTAGAAAATTCATAATTTTTTATTTTAAAACTTCCAGTTAACGATAACAAGAACTAAAGACAAATTCCGGCGCTAAAGCCGGCTGAACCATTTTCGAAAAACACAGGAGACAGATTGCCCATGGAACTGACCCGGGAACAATTGATGATTCAG
>JAGTVF010000253.1 GCA_018224315.1 Desulfobacterales bacterium
AATGCGACACTTGTCCAGTCCGCCATGGACCACTGCCCGAAGCACCGGCACAATATCGCTTTTGAGCCGCATCATCAGGGGCTGGGTTTCCGGGTCCCCGAAACGGCAGTTAAATTCCACCACCCGGATCCTGTCTTTGTCAATCATCAGGCCGGCATACAAAACCCCTTTGTAGGGGCGGCCCTCTGCGGCCAGAGCCCGGACCGCCGGGCGCATGACCTGGTCCATGATCTTTTGCTGCATGACCGCATCGACCACCGGCGCGGGAGAATAAGCGCCCATGCCGCCGGTATTGGGGCCTTTGTCCCCGTCGTTTACTCTTTTGTGATCCTGGGAGGCCGGCAGGGGCACAATATGGGAGCCGTCTGTAAAGGCGATAAACGAGGCTTCCTCGCCGGTAAGACACTCCTCGATGACCACAGTTTTGCCCGCATCCCCGAAAACCTTGTCCTCGATCATCTGTTTGACCGTATCCTGGGCCTGTTTGCGGGTGCTGCAGATGACCACCCCCTTGCCCGCGGCCAGGCCGTCGGCCTTGACAACAATGGGCTCTTCCATGGTCCGGATGTATTTGCACGCCTTTTCCAAATCGGAAAACGCCCGCCCCCGGGCCGTGGGAATCCCGTATTTTTCCATGAGCTGTTTGGCGTAAACTTTGCTGGCCTCAATTTCAGCGGCGACAGAAGACGGGCCGAACACGGGCAGGCCCGCAGCCTCAAACGCGTCTGCAATCCCGGCCGACAATGGGGCTTCCGGTCCCACCACGGTCAGGTCGATCCGGTTTTGCCCGGCAAAGGCCACCAGGTCATCGATTGCATCGGCGGCAATATCCACACAGGTTGCCACTTCTGCGATGCCCGCGTTGCCCGGGGCGCAGAAAATCTGGTCGGCTTCCGGGCTTTGGGCGATTTTCCAGGCCAGTGCATGTTCTCTTCCGCCGTTGCCCACAATCAGGATATTCATGGGGTTTTACTCCGTTTTTTTATGCGTTGGTCATTTCACCGGTCAATCCGGGCATCCGGAGTTTTTCTCCAGGGCCAGGCCGATTAACCGGTCCAGCAGTTGACTGTAGTTCATGCCCGCGTTTGATGCGGCCAGGGGCAACAGGCTTACCGGGGTCATTCCCGGGATGGTGTTGGTCTCCAGCACCCAGAGCCGGCCGCTGCACAAAATCATGTCCGTGCGGCTGTATCCGGTGCAAAAAAGGGCCCTGTGGGCGGCCAGGGCAAGGTCACGGCCCTGGCGGGCCAGGTCCGGATCCAGCCGGGCCGGGCAGATCTCGTCGGTTTCACCGGCCAGGTACTTGGCGTTGTAATCAAAAAACTCATGGTCTTTTAACGGAACAATTTCCACCAGGGGCAGGGCTTCCAGGTCCTGGTTGCCCAGGACCCCGCCGGTGATCTCGGTGCCTTGCAGGTATTGTTCCAGAAGAACCGTGTCATCGCATGCATGGGCGGCCTCCAGGGCAGCGTCAAAGCCCTCCGGCGAGCGCACGATGCTCATGCCCAGACTCGATCCGCCGCTTGCGGGCTTGACCACCAGGGGCAGGCCCAGCCGGTCCATGACAGCCTTTGCATCCGCGGGCTGTCCCCTGCGGCTGGACTCCCAGGCCGGCACGGCAATGCCGGCTTTTTCGTAGAAGAACTTAGAGACCACCTTGTTCATGGCAATGGCGCTGCTCATGACCCCGGAGCACTGATAAGGAATCTCCAGCAGATCCAGCAGGCCCTGGATGGTACCGTCCTCGCCCGGGGCGCCGTGAAGGATCACCAGGGCCACGTCAATGGCCGGGGCGTCGGCCACCAGGCGGGAAAGATCGATGCGCGGATCATATCTGGCAACCGTGTACCGGTCTTTGTCCAGGGCCTGGTATACCTGATCACCGCCTTTTTTTGAAACTTCCCTTTCCCCGGACGTGCCGCCGGAAAGCAGGGCAACATGGATTTTTTTTTGCATGGCATTGCTCCCCGGGCTGTGGTCAGCCGGTTATTGGTCCAGGAGCCGCTGTTTGGCCCTTTCAAATTCTTCAGGGGTAATGATCTGATTTTCCCGCATCTCAGCCAGGGATTCAAGCTTTTCCCGCTTGTCTGAATCCGCGTGGGTCAGCAGCCGCGACGGCTCGCCGGATTCCAGCTGCCGGCTGTCGGCCAGTGTGTCCTGAATCTTAAAGGAAGCCAGGCCGCCCATCACATTGACCTCGATGTTTTTGCCCCGAAACTCGGGCATGCCCAGTACATGGACCAGGGAACTGCTTTTTTTCCGCAAGTAGCGCATCGCCATGTACCCGGTGCCGACGATCATCACCACCCCTCCCAGCAGGATCCAGGGAAGGTAGTTGAGGATGCCTGTGAAAAACAGCACCACGACTCCCACCAGCCCGAGCAGGGCCACGTGGAACAGCAGGATGAAATAGGCGATAAACACGCCCTTCATGACGCCGTCGGAATTTTCTCGGTTTCTGAATATGGGCATTGCCTTGTTCTTTATTTTGAAATCGATTGCCCGTTTTTTCCGGCTTTGGTATCTTTTCGGGCTTTTGCGCTATCGGAAAGACGCTCCACGAGCTTGTGCTCGTATTGCTGGGGGACCTCGAAAGCCACGGAACCGCCCCTTAGGGTATTGACCTTTAAGATCATGTAGTTGAGTTTTTTCATGGTCTTGTAGCGCAGGGCTTCGTCTTCCATGGTGGAAAGCAGGGTTTCGGTGCGGATGATCTCGTTTCGCAGCTCAACTTCCGGAGGCAGGCAGTCGGCATTTTTCAGGATCTTGTAGGCAAGGCGCAGTTCATCGGGGATTCGGCTGTAATCTTCATGGTCCAGGGGTTTTCCGGCGCCTTTGAGGTTGTCGAAATCCCCGTTTCGCTGGGCGGCACGGATGCGTTCTTCCACGATCTTTTCAAATCCGGTAACAATCATTTTTCCATTCCCTTAAATAACAAAGCCTCTCCGAATTAACAGCGAAGAGGCTAGGATACTCGGATTTGGTGGTGGCGATGCAGGGATTCGAACCCCGGACGCTGCGGATATGAGCCGCATGCTCTGACCGACTGAGCTACATCGCCATAAAAAAAAAGCCAGGGTATTTTTTTAACTTCTGCCACACCCCGAAAACCAAATTTCATATCACTTAAAAACCATGGAGTCAACATAAAAGTTCGGCTCCAATACCGATGCAAAAGGGTGTTACGACTTTTCAGACGAAAGTGCATCCACGGTCAGCTCGGCAATTCCGTCAGGGGGGTTGGCAAACACGGCCATAAAGGGCAGATTGCCCCCGGCCTGCACCACCGGGGCCTGATTGGCGCTTGTTGCGCTCCTGCCAAGGGCCTGCCGGATTTCCCCGGGATCAAGACCCCGGAGCTGCTGCTGTGTCAGGGTGTTGCCGCAAATGACAGTGGTTTCGTCCATGCGGATACCCTGCTGATCATACAGGCCGGCTTCCACCCGGATATCCCGGCGGGCATGGTCATAGCGGTTGGTCACGCTGCCGGTGATCACCAGGATTTCCCCGGCGCTCTGATTGTCCATGAACTGGTAGGAGGGGTCGGAAACCGCAATTTTCTGGTTTCCGGGATCCCCGGATGCCGGCTTTTCCATGGGAAGCCCGTAATAATAAACATATGCCCCGGCAGCCGCCGCAGCCAGAACCACCAGCAGCAACAGCATTTTCCAGACCGGTTTTTTCCGTGCGCCGCCGGGCTGAAAAGCGCCGGCTGCATAATCTGTTGATTTCTCATCAAAAACACTGTCTTCCGCCAGATTTTGATCCGGGCTTTGGTCATCTTCCGGGTCATCGGTCACACCTGAAAAGAAAACCGTTTCCCCTTCTGCCTCTGTTTCCGGAAAATCGTCGTCTTCTCCGACATTCTCGGTTTCAGCATCCACAGCCTCCAAAGAAACGCTTTTTTCGTCTACGAATTCATCCTCATCGTCTTCAGCAAACATGGTTTCCAGGTTCAGCTCAAAGTCATCTTCTTCTGTGGCGGCAGTGGCAGAATCCATGTCTGCTGACAAATCCAGGTCCAGATCAGTAAAGCCTCCGGAGTCTGCTTCATCTTCTTCCGGCACCCCGGCCCGGCTTTCTGTTTCAGCCATGTCCAGGGCCCCGGGCGCATCAAGTTCAAGTGAAAAATCTTCAGCTTCATCCGGCGATGTCTCATCTTCCAGGTCCAGGTCGAAATCCTCCTGCACCAGGGCGTCCTGTTGTTTTTCGGATGAAAAATCCGTGCCCGGGTCTTCATCCGTATCCATGGTCAAATCCAGATCCAGGTCAGAATCCGGGGGTTCCTGTGGTTTTTCTTCAGCAGCAGCCTCAGCCGGGGCTTGTTGAGACACTTCACCTGCGACATCATCCGGGGTTTCGTCAAAATCCAGATCCAGATCCGCCAGGAAATCATCCTCTTCATCATCTTCCTGATCAGCATCGCCCAGTTCCAGATTCACCTCATAGACCCCGCGGGATTCAGATTTTTCCTTCTTATCCGGCTCCACCGGCCCGGTTTCCGCCGGGGTTTTGGCGGCATCCGATGCTTCATCGGCAAAATCCAGGTCCAGATCCTCGTCCTCATCCTTGTCAGCACCGGCAGTGGTTTGCTCAGGGCTTTCCTCAAAATCAAAATCCAGTTCCAGATCAAACAGATCTTCTTCAGTTTCCCAGGACTTATCTTCTTTGCTGGCCATTTCGTCAGTTTCCACTTTGGTTTTTTTTTCTCCGGGACCTGCAAAACCAGAACCCTGTCGATCTTCCAGGGACCCGTCTTCGTCCAGATTCAGCTCAAATGTGTCCAAATCCAGGTCAAATTCTTCCTGGGCAGTCTCAAAGGAAGTTTCCGTTTCTTCATCGCTTTCGGCACTCTGGGCAAACGCGGAAATCTCCATTGGTTCTTCATCAGCAAGTGTTTCCTGCTCCTGATCCTGCTCCTGCTCAAATACCGGCTGAATTTCAGTATCTGCCATCAGATCGGAAAAATCTATCTCTGCATCCTCTCCCGGACGCGAGATGCCCGGCTCCGGCTCCAGATCTTCCGGCTCCAGATCCTCCGGCTCCTCGGGGCGGGAGCCCAAAGTGGCATCAAATCCGTCTGTCTCCAGCGTGAGATCGGAAATTTCCAATGGTTCTTCATCCGGTTCTTTCTCTGGTTCTTCATCAACAGGGTGTTGCTCCTGCTGATCAAACTCCGGCTGCATTTCCGTCTCGGCTGTCAGATCGGAAAAATTGAGTTCTGCATCGGATTCTGCGGCGGTCTCGGGTTGAAAAGACGCAAAATCCTGACCACCATCGATTTCCAGGTCAGAAAGCGCCATATCCGTTTGAGCCTCAGAATCTGATTGAGCCTCAGAATCTGAAAAATCCGGCTCCGGCTCAGACGAGATGTCCGTGAAATCTTCATCCAGATCAAAATCAAAGTCTTCTTGCACAATATCAAAATCAACTTCCTGCTCGCCTGAAGCCAGAAAATCCTCCCCTCCCTGCGCGTCAACCGTGTGGCCGGAAAGATCCAGCACCGCATCAGAATCACCTGCGGTTTCAGCCTCGGATTCGGCAATGGCCCCGCCGGGTTCGGCCTCCAGATCAGAGAGGTCCATATCGGCTTCAACCCCGGGATCAGAAAAATCCAGCTCCGTGTCCGCTTCAAGGTCTGAAAGCTCCAATTCCGGTTCATCTTCTGCCTCCACAGCAACCGTGGCCGGCTGGGGCGGCGTGGAAGCATCAGCCAAATCCGGGCCGGTTTCAGCCTCCAGATCCGTAAAAGAAAAATCGGCTGTTTCTGTCTGCTTTTCCAGGCTTGCAAGCTCCAGGTCAGCGTCTTCTTCCAGTTCTGAAAAATCAAGATTCGCGGTTTCTTCCAGGTCCGAGAAACTCATCTCGGTGTCGTATTCCAGATCCCCCATATAAATTTGATCCGGGCTGTCCTCGGAAAAATCCGGAAAGTCAAGTTCAAAAGAGTTCATCTCCCGGGAGCCGGCGGTTTCATGGGTTGCCGAATCAGGCCCGGCGCCCGGTGCGGTTTCAAACAAAGACCCGGACCGGGCGGCCGGGAAATCCGCATCCTGTTTCCGGGGCGGGGCATCAAGGTTTTCAGCCTCAGAGGGTCCACCGGATGGCTCCGCCTCAAAATCTTCTGCAAAAAAAGCATCCAGCTGCTTTTCGGTTTCAGCAGCATCGGCCAGAAACGTGGCGGTGCCGGGATGGGAAAAATCAGCCTCTGCCGGCGGGGTTTCTGCTGGTTTTTCAGAAGGCTTTTCAAACTGCGGTTCCGGGACGGCTGGATAGGCCACAAAAACATGCTGGCATCTGGAACATCTCACCGTGGACCCTGACGGTCGGATCATGCTGGACTTGACTTTATAACTCGTGCCGCAAGCCTCACAGGTGACGATCATTTTTTCCCTCGCTGGCTGAAAATTGTAAATGATAGATGGCGGGCAACTGCCTGTATTGCTCGGCATAATCCAGGCCATAACCTACAAGAAATCCTTGTTCCGCTCGGTGACACCAATAATCCGGGTGAAGATCGGTCTGCCTGCGCTCTGTCTTGTCAATACAAGCGCACACCCGGATGCTTCTGGGCTGGTGGCAGGCAAGGCAGGCAATCAGCCGCTGGATGGTCAGACCAGTGTCCAGAATATCCTCGACGATCAGCACGTGCTTGTCCCTGATGTCGGTTCGCAGGTCATCGCGCAACTGGACATCTCCGGAGGAGTGATCACAATGGCCGTAGCTCGACGCGGTGATAAAATCAATCTCTACCGGCAGGCTGATATACCGCACAAGGTCGGCCATGAAAACAAATGCGCCTTTTAACACTCCGATTAACACCAATGGTTCATCTTTATAGTCGGCTGAAATCTGCTGCCCCAGGCGGGCAACTTTTTCCTGGATCTCTTGTTTGCTCAGGACAGGTAGCAGTTCAGGCATCAATATTTTATCAAATGAAGGGTTTCCCGCAGCAGCCATTTCCACCTGAAACCAATTTTCAGAAGCCGCTTTTATGCGGAAAGTGTATGCAAAAGATTTGCTTTTGTCAATAAAATTGCCTTATTGCCGCACCAAAACACAAGTTTTCAGGTTCCCGGATGCGCTGGCGGACACTGAAAAAAGGGTTTCGGGGACACAAAAAAAGCGCCGATCACAGCAGGTTATCTGCTGCCGGCGCTTTTTGAGGTCCAGGGAAAACGCCCTGGATCAGAGCCCGGTTTCAGCAAGGGAATCCACCAGCTCTTTTTGCTTTTTGCTCAGCTTTTTGGGCATTTTCACGTTGACCTCCACATACATATCCCCCCGGCCGCTGCCACGCATGTGGGGCAAGCCCCTGCCGGCCACCCGGAGTTTTCTTTTGGGCTGGGTGCCCGGCGGAATTTTCATGCTGATCTGCCCGCCGTCCACGGTGGGCACTGTCACGCTTGTGCCCAGAAGGGCTTCTGTGAGCTTGATCTCCCGGTTGACGTATATGTCAAATCCTTCATTGGAAAAAACCCGGTCGGCAACGATTTTGGAGCGGATATACATGTCCCCGGCCGGGCCGCCATAGGGGCTGGGCTGTCCTCTGCCGGCCAGGCGCACCTTTTTGCCGTCAATCAGGCCCTTAGGGATTTTCACGGTCAGGGTCTCGGTCTTGCCCGAAGGCGTCTGCACGGAAACGGTTTTTGTAACGCCGGTGGCGATTTCCTGCAGGGTCAGGGGCAGCTCGGTTTCAACGTCTCTGCCCTTGGCCTGCATGCCCTGCTGCTGCCGGCCGCCTGCGGCATCGCCGAAGCCGAACACGCTTTCCGGGTCAAAGGAAAACCGGCCCTTTTGGCCGCTTCTGCCCCGACCGCCGCCGAATGAAAAAAACGAGCCCCCTCCGAAGCCGAATTCCCGGAGAATATCGCCGAGATCCACATCCCGGAAAATGTCTTCCTGGCTGTATCGCTGCCGGAAATCCTCGTCGCCGTAAGTGTCGTACTGCTTGCGCTTTTCCGGGTCGCTTAACACGGCATAGGCTTCGCTGATCTCCTTGAACTTCTCCTCGTTTTCCTTGGAGCCCGAAGAGTGGTCCGGATGATATTTCATGGCCAGTTTACGGTAGGCCTTTTTGATATCCTCCTGGGATGCGCTTTTGTCCACGCCGAGTATTTTGTAATAATCCTTCTGGGCCATATCTGCTTCACCGTTTTTGTTTTTATATTTTATTCGTCAATTTATCTGTCTATAGGGTCTGCTTGTCTGTCTCGCTCATTAACATAATTCACATCCCACGGATGTCAACCCTGGTTTAGCGCTGAACCATCCGAAAAGTTTATGGATTCATTGTTCGCACCCGCCACTTCACCCCCTTGTCTGCCGCACCGGGCCTTTAAGGCCACCATGAGCACGGACAGAGCCGCCGGGGTGATGCCCTCGATGCGCGAGGCCTGGCCCATGGATACCGGCCGGACACGGGAGAGTTTTTCGCGCAGCTCGTTTGAAAGGCCGTGCACTGCGGAAAAATCAAAATTTTCGGGTATGGGGGTGGTTTCCAGGCTTTTGAATTTTTCGATTTCCTTTAGCTGCTTGCGGATATAGCCCTCGTACTTGACCGCGATTTCCACCTGCCCGATGACCCGGGCGTCTATCGGCCGGTCCGGCGGAGCGAATTTACGAATCACGTCATAATCGAGCTCGGTGCGCTTGAGCAGCTGGGCTGCAGGGGTGCCCGTGGTCACGGCCGCGGACTTGCGTTCAACAAGGTACTGGTCCAGCTCCGGGCCCGGGCGGATGGCTGTTTTGCCAAGCCGATTGATCTCGGCTTCGATCTGCTCGCGCCGCTGCTTTAGCTCTTTGGCCGCATCATGGCCGATCAGGCCCAGGTCGTGGCCGATTTCCATCAGCCGCAGATCCGCGTTGTCCTCCCGGAGCATGAGCCGGTACTCGACCCGGGAGGTAAACATCCGGTAGGGCTCGGACGTGCCCCGGGTGACCAGATCATCGACCATCACGCCCATGTAGGCCTGGGACCGGTCCAGCACAAAGGCCGGCCGGTGCTGCACCCGGCAGGCCGCGTTAATCCCGGCCCACAGCCCCTGGGCCGCGGCTTCCTCGTAGCCGGAGGTGCCGTTGATCTGGCCGGCCAAATACAAGCCCGCCACCTTTCGGGTCTCCAGAGTGGGCAAAAGCTGCATGGGATCCACGTAATCATATTCAATGGCATAGGCCGGCCGCATGATTTCGGCCTGCTCCAGCCCGCAGATGGTGCGCACCAGCTGAACCTGTATCTCCAGGGGAAGGCTGTTTCCCAGCCCGGAAACATAAATCTCCTTTGTATCCAGGCCTTCGGGCTCCAAAATCACCTGGTGGCTCTGCCGGTCCGGAAACTTGACCACCTTGTCTTCAAACGAGGGACAATACCGGGCCGATACCCCGGAGATAAACCCGCCATACAGCGACGACCGGGAGATGTTGTCGGCCACCGTGCGGATGGTTTGGGCATTGGCCGCGCCGATAAAGCTTGGCACCTGGGGCAGGGGCAGGCCGGTGGACGAATAGGAAAAGGGGCGGGGCGATTGCTCTGAGTCCTGGCGCTCAAGCACGGAAAAATCAATGCTGTCGCGATGCAGTCGGGGCGGGGTACCGGTTTTCATACGGCCCAGGGCAAAGCCCAGGGCTTTTAAATCCGCGGAAAGCCCTTCTGCGGAAAACTCCCCGGCCCGGCCGGCCATAAACGAATTGTTTCCGATATGCACCCGGCCGGCCAGAAACGTGCCCGTGGCCAGAATCACGGTTTGACCGTAAAACGCAAACCCGGTGCGATCCACCACCCCCACGGCTTGGTTGCCTTCCACCAGGAGGCGGTCCACCAGCACCTGCTTGATGTCAATGCCCGGTGTGTCTTCGAGCACCGCCTTCATGGCGGTGTGATAGCGGATCTTGTCGTTCTGGGTTCTGGAGGAATGCACGGCCGGGCCCTTGCGGGTATTTAGCGTCCGGAAATGAATGGCGGTGCGGTCCGTGATCCGGCCCATTTCCCCGCCCAGGGCGTCGATTTCGCGCACCAGCTGACCCTTGGCCATTCCGCCCACAGAAGGGCTGCACGGCATGGCCGCAATCTTGTCGAGATCTATTGCGGCAAGCATCACCCGGCATCCCGTGCGCGCTGCGGCCAGGGCTGCTTCGCATCCCGCATGGCCCGCGCCCACAACGATCACCTCATATGTTTTGTTCTGCTGGTTCATTGCACCGGCCCATGGTTCGTGATAATATTTTTCTGAACAAAGCGTTTCAAATTTTAAAAAAATGATTTGAACTTTTTAATTTAGGATCTGCGACACGGCCGGTCAAGGCATTTGACC
>JAGTVF010000254.1 GCA_018224315.1 Desulfobacterales bacterium
CCACTGGCGGTAGGTTTGGGCATGATCGGCGTTGTGCTTAAGCCAGTGGGAAACCATTTTTTCCAGCTTTTCGGCCACGCTCATCTCAGACGGCCCGCTGTCATGGGTATGGCCGTGGTGATGGTCATGTCCATGATCATGTCCGTGATCATGGTCGTGGTCATGATGATGATGATCGTTCATCTGCCTGCCTCCAAAACAATGCTTTGATTTTCCGTATCACCCGTCACTGGTCACCTGTCACCCTTTTACGGCACCAGCTCGGACAGGGGCACAGACACCACATGCGACCTTGCCCCCTGGGAGAAAAAACCGCCTTCTGCCACACAGATCAGCAGTTTGCCGTCATATACCGCCACATCCTGGATCGGGCCCTGGAAATGATCAGCCAGCCGCTGGAGCCGGTACACGTTGTCCTGGCCGAAAAAAATCCCCACGGTTCCCTGGCCCGGCCCGCCGCCGACCATGGAGGAAAAACCCGCCGAATTGAGCGGAATGGCCGCAAACGGCCGCTGGTTTTGCGAAAACAGAGCCGGCTGTCCCCAGACCGCCACCTTTGACGGGGCCACATCCGGGTTCTCGGGATCGGCCACCAGAAACGAGCCATAGGACGGGACAAATTTATCCGAGGCCTCCCATACATGATTTTCCTGCTGATAAACCACCAACCGGCCGCCGGGATTGAAAAACCCGAGTTCGGCCCGGTCATCTGCGTTCACATCCCCGTAAAACGCCCCAAACAGGGAAAACCCAAAGGGCACATCTATTCTTTTGCCCGTTTCCACCCCCCCGTCTTTGAGCTCCAGTTCATGGACCACGGGCAGCAAAAGATCCGTGCGGGAAAACCGCTGGCCCCACAGACGGGGGCTTTTGCCGTTTTCACCACGGCTCATAAAACCCAGCACATAGGCAATGCCTTTGGCCCTTTGCTCAAAGCCATTGTCCGTGACTTCCAGTATCTTGGAGCGCATGCCCGCATCCGGGTCATAGATATTGACCGCCAGAAGGTGATCGCCAGCGCAAGAAAGGCTGACCACCTCACCGAATCCCGGATATTTGTATTCAAAAGTATGGCTGCCTTCAAGGCTTCTGGCCGTGATGGTGCGGCCGGACAGAAAAACCAGGTACGAGGTTCCGGAACCTGCACTTTTGGCCACACCCATGTGATCGGCCCTGGTGTCAAAGCTTGCCACGGCCGCAAAACCCGAAACCGCCATGGGCGTACCCATACCGGGCAAAGCACGCACAGCCGCAGATTTGGCTGCCGGCGCAACTTTTGCCGGCTTTGCGGCAGGAGCAGGCCGGGCACGATCCGCGGCTTTTTCATCAGCGCGATAGATCCCGCGCACCTGACCGCCGCTCCAGACGGTAAGCCCGCTGCTGTCGGCCACAAACACCACGCCCCATGCAAACGCACCCGAATCCGGGCCCTGGCCGGCGCTCTGCCGGTATTCCTGCCAGTCCAGATGATCCAGCCGGGAGCGCAAAAGCTTGTACTGATCTGCAGAATCGCCGGTTTCATCCACAAACCAGGCTTTGACCCGGTCATGGCGCACCGCCTTCATGCCCGATGAAATCGAGCAGTCCCGGTCGTCTAAGCACTGCACCGCGATTTGGGAAAACCGCTCATGGACCTGCACCACCCGGGCCGTGGCCGCGGGCGGGGCAAATTTGCCCAAAGTTTCCCCGGTTTCCGGATCTGTTACGGATTGGGCCGGCTGGTAAAGGGTAAACAGATCGCCTTTTTCCACATCCTGTTTTCCGCCCTGGTTGATCAGCCAGTGATCCTGCGGGCCCTGGATCACCCGGGCCTCCAGCACGGAAAAATCCGACGCCACCTGGTCTGCGGAAATCCCGGCAGCAGAGGAAAAAGCCGGTAAAATGGCCATCACCAGAAATGCCGGCAGCAAAGCAACAAAAAATTTCATGGGTTTCATGGGGCTCACCTGAAGCGCTCAAAAATGCGCGCTTTTTACGGTTTGACAAAAACAACCGGCTTTTTCCGGCCCCGATCCCAAGCGGGCAGGGCCGGAAAAAGCCTTTATCACAACTTCATTCAAATGGTTTCAATTATGCCGAATCTAGAAAGCAAACACCATGCCTGCAGCCACCTGGTAGACATCATCATCGTCAAACATCTCTTCTGCCAGATCGCCGGAAATCAGGTAAGCGCCTTCCAGCTTCAGGGTCAGGTTGTCATTGTATTGGTAAGCATACCACAGGTCAAACTCATAGCCCAGTTCGTCTTCGCCGGCCAGGGATTTCTCGGCTGTTTCCAGGTAACGCACCGCCCCCCGGAGACTGTTTTTGGCATCCAACTGGATTTCACCGTCCACGGCAAAGGTCATCAGACCTTTGTTTCTCAAAGGCGCAGGCATGGTATATCCGAACTGGTCATCCACGAACCGGTCCAGGGACGCAGCCAGGCTGTCCTTGAAAAAAATCTGGCCCACCTTGACATCCGCGTCAACAGACTGGAAAGCATCCATGTCCCCGTCAGTATCATCATCATCACCACTCACATACAGGCCTTGCACCGACACCTTGGCATTATCACTCACCCGGGCACCCACAATCAAATTGGCCAGCCAGGCCGACACATCCAGATCTGCATCACGGTCAGTATCGCCGATCTCCCCGATATCACCGCCCTGGTAGATCAAATCACCAGAGGCAAAAATCGGACCGTCGATATCTCCGGTAAGCCCCACCCAGTACTGTTCAGAGCCCTCTCTTAATGCCGGCTGCAAAAGAGTCCTGTC
>JAGTVF010000255.1 GCA_018224315.1 Desulfobacterales bacterium
CGCTGTAATAATCCCGGTACCAGTCCACAAACCGTTGGATGCCTTCTTCAATGGGTGTGACCGGCTTAAATCCCACGGCGTTGTATAAGTCATCGATATCTGCGCACGTGGCCGGCACATCCCCGGGCTGCAGGTCCAGAAATTCTTTTTCCGCCTCTTTTCCCAGTACCTCTTCAATCACGTTGATAAAGCGCATGAGCTTTTCCGGACGGTTGTTGCCGATGTTATAGACCCGGTAAGGCGCATACGAGGTGCCCGGATCCGGATTGTCCCCGCTCCAGTCCGGGTCTGGTTCGGGGAGTTTGCCCATGACCCGGACCACGCCCTCAATGATATCATCGATATAGGTAAAGTCGCGCTGCATGCGGCCGTGATTAAATACCTGAATGGGCCTGTCCTCGAGTATGGCCCGGGTAAAAAGAAAAAGGGCCATGTCCGGCCGGCCCCAGGGCCCGTAAACGGTAAAAAAGCGCAGGCCCGTGCAGTGCATCCCGTAAAGATGGCTGTAGGTGTGGGCCATGAGCTCATTTGCCTTTTTGCTGGCCGCATACAGGGAAACCGGATGATCCACGTTATCATGCACGGAAAACGGCATTTTGGTATTGGCCCCGTAAACAGAGCTCGACGAGGCAAAGACAAAATGGGACACGTTAAAATGCCGGCAGCATTCCAGCAGATTGACAAATCCCACTATGTTGGCGTCCACATAGGCATGGGGGTTTTCCAGGGAATAGCGCACCCCGGCCTGGGCCGCCAGGTTGACCACCACGTCGAACTTGCGTTCTTCAAACAGGCGGTTTAGCGCATCCCTGTCCTCGAGATCAATGCGGTGAAAGGAAAATCCGGGCTTTTGTTCAAGCCGCCGCAAACGGGCCTTTTTGAGCTCCACGTCGTAATAGGCGTTTAGATTGTCGAGTCCCGCAACAATTATGCCTTCATCTGCCAGCCGGGCGGCCAGATGATAACCGATAAACCCGGCCGCGCCGGTGACCAGTACCTGTTTGAATTCCAATTTCAATGCCGTCCTTTTTGATGGTTTCGCAAAACGTCAGTTTTCAGATGGTGCCGTAAATTTAGAGATTTTCAATGACGCGGCAAAGCAGCCGGACCCCGAAACCCGTGCCCCCGGGCCCGCAATAGTCGCTGCCCGCGGCTGCATAGGCCGGGCCGGCAATGTCGATATGGGCCCAGCGCGCGCCCCGGGTGAATTCAGACAAAAACAGGGCCGCTGCAATGGCGCCGCCATAGCGATTTTTGCCCACGTTTTTCAGGTCCGCAAAATCGCTTTTCAGATTTTCCCGGTAATCCTCGGGCATGGGCATGGACCAGCAGCGCTCGTGGGTCTTTCGGCCTGCTTCGGCAATGCGGTCGGCCAGGTCCGTGTCCGTGGAAAACACCCCTGCGATCTTTTCGCCCAGGGCCACGATGCAGGCGCCTGTGAGCGTCGCCATGTCAATGACCACATCCGGACTGTACTGCCGAATGGCATAATAAAGGGCGTCTGCTAAAATCATCCGGCCCTCGGCATCCGTATTGCCGATTTCAACGCTTTTGCCGGATGCGGTTTTCACAATATCGCCCGGTCTATAGGAATTGCCCGAAGGCATGTTTTCCACAAGCGGCATTACCCCCACCACCCGCTTGCGGCTGCCGGTCTGCGCCGTTGCGATCAAAGTTGAAGCCACGGCCGCGGCCCCGGCCATGTCCTGCTTCATGGTTTCAATGCCGGATGCAGACTTTAAATTAATGCCCCCGGAATCAAATGTCACTCCCTTGCCCACTATCACCACTGTCTGATCCCAGGTTTCGGGTTTGTAGTCGAGGATCACCATCTGGGGGCGGCTGCTGCTTCCGGCGGCCACGGCCAACAGTGCCTGCATCTTGTTTTTCCGCAGATCCCCGGTGTCCAGGACCACGATCTCCAGGCGATGTTTTTCAGCCGCCTTGACAATGGAGCGGGCAAATCGCGCCGGCCGCTTGTCATTGGGGGGCATACTCACCCAGTTTCTGGCCATGTGGGTGCCTTTGCAGACAATTTCGGTTTTCTGCGCCAGGCTCCGGGCCTGGCCGGCAAAATCCTTGCCAACGGCAAACGCGATGGATTTCAGGACATTATGGGGTTTTTCTTTTTTGTAGAAGTCAAAGCGGTAGTTGGCCAGAACAGCGCCTTCCATCAGGGCTTCGGCCGCATCCCCGGGCGCCATGCCGCAGTCCCGGACATCGGGCATGCAGATCAGAAGCCCGGACATGTCCGCATTCACGGCCCTGCCAACGGCTTTTCCCGCAGCCCGGCGCAGGCTTTCCGCCGAAAGATCCCCTGTTTTGCCCAGCCCTGCCAGCATGACCCGCCGGGCCTTTGTCCCGGCCGGAGCATAAAGAATCAGCTCATCGCCGGATTTTCCGGAAAACTCAGGATATTGCCGGCCCTGGTCAATTAAGGCCAGCATTTTTTTATCTCTGTATGGTGCCGCGTCCTCGCAGACAAGGATCAGCATGAGATCGGTCTTGATCGCATTTGGATCACCCGAACGAATGGTCAGCAATGAAACATCCTCCTGAATTTAAAGATTTCTTTCCTTTTGGATCGCCTCCCAGGCCTCCTGGATCTCCCGGAACTTGTCATGGGCAAACCGGACAAATTCCTCGGGCAGCCCCTTGGCGGCAATGGTGTCGGGATGATAGTCCCGCACCAGCTTCCGGTATTTCTTTTTGATGGTATCGTTGTCATCTGAGGGACTGGCCCCGAGCACGGCATAATATTTTTCAGAAACCGATACATATCGCGACTTCATGTTCTGATAATCCGCATCCGGCAGACGGAAGGTGCGCACCGCGGTTTCAATTAATGCCTCTTCGCTTTTGTCCATGGTGCCGTCTGCCACCGATACCCGGAGCAGAATGTCGATCATCAGTTCCAGCAGCTCGGGCCGGTCATGGAACTGCTGGTAGAACTGCAGGGCAAACTCGTCAAAGGTCTGGGGCGCTTTTAAGGCCGTGTAAAATATTTTCTCCGCCATCTGGCGGCTTTCGGCGTTGAGATGCAGGTCCCGGGCCATGAACCTGCGGATGGAAGCCATTTCCTCGTCGGTGACCTGCCCGTCGACCCG
>JAGTVF010000256.1 GCA_018224315.1 Desulfobacterales bacterium
GGTACGGTGATCAAACGGTCGGAAAGCCAGTTGTCCGCCCATTCCCGGAGCCAGACCAGATCGTGTCGCTCCGAGGATACTGCAACCTGCATGACCGGGAGCTGTGAGGGGTCGGCCTTGATGATCACCGGCGGATCCATGGACTTGGGGAGTTCCTTGGAGACGCGGCCCATGGCAGCGATCACGTCCTGGTAGGCCACATCCACATCCACGCCGTATTCGAAATTCACAGCGAGGTTATACATCCCTTCGATGCTGGAGGAATCCAGGTAGTCGAGATTGTCCACCGTGGCCAGCACTTCCTCGATGGGCTCGGCGATCTCGGTTTCGATCTCTTCCGGGGTGGCCCCCTGCCACCAGATATGGACCTTGACCGTGGGGTAGTTGACTTCGGGCAGATAGTCCACTTCGAGCTGGGTCAGGCTGAACAGGCCGGTGATCAGAATGGCGATGGTCAGCACAGTTGCGGCCACGGGCCGCTTGAGTGTGGTTGCCGTAAGTTTCATAGCTTAGTTAGTTATCCTGCTCCTGTTTCTGCTCTGATATCTTGGCTTCTTCAGTGTGTACAGCCGTGCCGTCGGTAATGCTGTTCATTCCGGCCACAACAACCTTTTCACCGGGTTTGAGTCCTTCGAGCACCTGAACCCGGCTGCCCTGCTCAAGCCCGATCCGGATTTCCCGCTGCTCCGCTTTGCCGTCGCTGACCACAAAGACCGCCTCCCGGTCGCCGGAGGTGCTCAAAAGGGCGTTTGCGGGAATGAGGACCGCTTCACGGGCGGTTTGCACCGACAGCGAAACCCGGGCAAACATGCCGGGCATGAGTTCACGCGGTGCTGTCATTTCGGCCTCCACCGGCACTGTTCCGGACTGGCGGTTTAATTCCGGATATATCCGGACAATTTTGGCGTCAAAATCCCGGCCGGAATAGGCATCCAGCCGGATGCCGGCTTTCATGCCCGGTTTGATGTCAGATATAAGCCTCTCTGAGACAGAAAACCGCACAGCCAGGGAGCTGCGGTCCAGCATTTCCAGAAGAGGGGCCTGGGGCGTGGCCAGATCTCCGGGATGCACATAAACCTTGGTGATGGTCCCGTCAAAAGGGGCATAAATCCGGGTCTCGTCCAGTTTTGCCCGGGCTTTGGCCAGCGCGGCCTCTGCCTTTTTGACTTCGGCTTCCTGGACGGCCAGTTCGGTTTGGGTGGGACCGGTTTTGAGCTTGGAGAGCTTCTCCCGGGTCGAAACCAGATTGGTGTGACACTCGATAAAGGATAACCGGGCCTTTTCCAGCGCTTCCCCGCTGACTCCGCCCTTTTCGGCCAGCTCCTGTACCCGTTCCAGGTTTTTGCGGGCAAAAGCGGCACACTCCTGCAGATACTCGACGTTTTGCTCAGTCTGGGCAATCTCTTCCGGCCGGGTTCCAGCCTTTAAATCGGCCAGCTTTGATTCCGCCACTGCCAGGTTTGCTTCTGCCTCCTTTACCTCGGAGCGGTACAATGGCCGGTCAATTTCAATGAGTTTTTCCCCTTTTTTCACCCGGTCGCCTTCCCGCCAGGGGGAAAAACCCACAGGGCCTTCCACGGTGGCCTGGATTCTGATTTCCCGTGTGGCCACTATTTCACCTGTAATATCAATATCCTTTGAAATTTCTCCCTGGCTGGCGCTTACCACTTCCACAAGCGGGGATTTTTTGGATTTGTCCTCACTGGAAGCGGCTTCCGAACCGCAGCCGGCCAGAAACAACCCGGCAGCCAGCATCAGCGTCAATGCCGGCAGCAGATAAGTTATTTTGATGTCGATTGTTTTCATTTTTTCCCTTTTATTCTAACGTTTGCGCCCTGGTTGGAAAATGGCAGTTATAGAAAAAATCCAGTTTAAGTTCAGGTTATAAAAACCAAGCCTTTCGGCCATAGGTCTAGCAACCTGCATGCCAATTTGAAAAAGTTTTTAATTTTTTGATTTTAAAAATAAAAAGTCATTGTTAACAATAATAAGCGAACTGACATTTGTATATTTATTTTACATATAGTGTAAAAGCTTTATACAGTCCAGGGTAAGGCATTATGAGACGATGCCGTAAGGGGGCAGATTTTAAATCCGCCCCCGTAAAAGGATTTTATTTCATGGTTATGCGAAAATGGCCCCGTAGGACATGCCTGCGATGGTGGAGAGCACCACGATGATGCCGGCAAAGGTGCCGGTTTTTTTCCAGCCCATGACGCTGCCCACCACAATAAGGTTGGGAAGCGACAGCGCCGGGCCGGCCAAAAGCATTGTCAGGGCAGGGCCCTGGCCCATCCCGGAGCCCAAAAGCCCCTGGAGAATGGGCACCTCGGTCAGGGTGGCAAAATACATCAGCGCCGAGGCAAGGGCTGCGACCACATTGGCCTGCAGGGAATTGCCGCCAACCAGATCGGCAATGTAGCGCTCCGGAATCAGGGCGGTTTCCCCGGGCCGGCCCAGGAAAAACCCGGCAAAAAGAACGCCGGCAAAAAGCAGCGGGAAAATCTGTTTCATGAAATCCCAGGAGGAGTCCACCCACTGGCGCATCTCCTCGCGCTTGAACCAGGAATAAAGGAGAAAGCCCAGGATGACCAGAAGGCCCCCGGTAACGATCCATTTGAGATTGAATATGGTTTGCCACAGCATGGCTGCATCTTCTGCCGGTTTGGCAAAAGCGGCAAAAATCAGGATCAGGATCAGCACCAGCATAAACAGGGCTTCCTGGACAAGGGACCGGCCCGTATCTTCTTCTTCGGGCAGATGCATCTGGGCGGCCTGGCGCTCTTCATCCTCCTTGCGGAAAATAAAATGCATTGAAAGACCCACGATGGCGGCAAAGCAAATGGCGCCAATGGCCCTTGCAAGGCCCAGCTGCCAGCCCAGCACCCGGGCGGTGAAAACAATGGCCAGCACGTTGATGGCCGGGCCGGAATACAGAAACGCCGTGGCCGGGCCGATGCCCGCGCCCCGGGAGTAGATGCCGGCAAACAGCGGCAGCACCGTGCAGGAGCAAACCGCCAGGATTGTGCCTGAGACCGAGGCCACGGAATACGACAGCAGCTTGTTGGCCTGGGCGCCGAAATA
>JAGTVF010000257.1 GCA_018224315.1 Desulfobacterales bacterium
CGAAATAAACAAACAGACTTCAAAAACCAAGACCCCTCCCTTTAGGGTTGTCGAACCCTTTCAGACATACTGTCAGGGTTTTTCAACCCAGTCTTTATGCTTTCCAAAAGCGCTGATCCATGATGGCGGGCCGGGGATGGATTGCGAGTCGCATTTGAGCGCGCAAGCGGTCAGCAGGGAGCAATCCGTCACCGGCTCGCCATCATGCGAAAACCGTGTCCGCCGTCTTAGCGCAAGACGTGCCCCGGGCATCACCCGGCCGGAAAAAAGCTTGATTCCCGCAGCAATCCGTGTGAATTTTCCGGAATCAGTGAAACAAAAACATCACCCGCCAGAGACAGGTTACAGCTTTGAAAAAGAAAGGATAAAACAGCCCCATGACAAACCTGGAGTCCAAAATAACGCCAAAGCATTATCATCTGCGCCTGGAGCCGGATCCGGATCGCCTGGATTTTTCAGCCACCCTGACCCTGCAGGCCGTGGCCCAACAATCTGTTGATGTTATTGAACTCGACGCCCTTGACCTGGCTGTCTGGTCCTGCCGGGTCGGCAAGGGGGAAAACCGGACCGCATGCCCGTTTTGCCTTGATCCTGCCCGGGAGAAGATCCGCATCGACCTGCCGGAGAAAATCACCGGCGAAATCGAAATCCAGATTGATTATTGCGGCCGGATCAACTCGCAGATGGCGGGATTTTATCACAGCACCTACCGGCATTCCAACGGCAGCGAAAAAATCGCGGTCACCCAGTTCCAGGAGTCAGACGCCCGCCGGGCCTTTGCCTGCATGGACCATCCCCTTTACAAGGCGGATTTCACCATTGAAATGATTGTTGACAGGGAAGTGACCGCCATTTCCAATATGCCGGCTGCATCTGAAAACCCGGAGCCCGGCGGCCGAAAACGGGTAATCTTTGAAACCACCCCGGTGATGTCCACCTACCTGGTGTTTTTCGGCATGGGCCGGTTTTCCGTAATCACCGACGAACTCGACCGGCGGGTGCGGGCTGCGGTGCTGCCCGGCATGGAGGAAAACGTGCGCTACGGGCTGGCTTTTGCCAGAAAGGCCTTGAAGTACTGCGAAACCTGTTTTGCTTCGCCCTACCCCCTGCCCAAACTGGATCTGATCGCAGTGCCCGACTTTGCCTTCGGGGCCATGGAAAACTGGGGGGCGATCACCTTCCGGGAAAATCTGCTGCTGTTTGATCCGGCCAACACGGCTGCAGACGGCCAGGAGCGCATCTGCGAGGTCATTGCCCATGAAATCGTCCACCAGTGGTTCGGCAACCTGGTGACCCCGGAAGACTGGAAATTTTTGTGGCTCAATGAAAGCTTTGCCACGTTTTACGGATACCAGGTGGTGGATGCCCATTGCCCGGACTGGCAGATCTGGGAAGAGTTTGTGGAGTCCCAGACCGCAACGGCCTTAAACCGCGACAGCCTCCGGGAAACCAGTGCCATTGAAATCTCCGGGGGAAGCCATGTGGTGATCAACAGCGCCACCGCCCCGATTATCTACTCCAAGGGCGCCAGCATCCTGCGCCAGATCCGCGGCTACATGGGCGAAAAAGAATTTGAAGCCGGCCTGCACCGCTACCTTGCCGGCCATTCCGGGGGGTGTGCGGGCAGCAGCGACATGTGGACGGCCATGGAATCCGCATCCGGCAAACCCATCCGGCATATTATGCAACATTGGGTTCTGCAGCCGGGCCATCCCCTGGTTACCGCCAGACAAAGCAACGGCCGCCTGCAACTGTCCCAGAAGCGGTTTTCCTATCTGCCGGCACCCGGCGCCCAGAACCAGACATGGCCTGTTGCCGTGATCATCCGGTGGTTTGACGCCACCGGGGCCAGCCGGACGACCACAGCTTTAATGGACGGCCCGGAGATGGAGATGGAAATGGATCCGGATGTTTATGCTTATAAAACCAATGATCTGCAGACAGGATTCTACCGCACCCAATATAAAGACCCCCAAAACCTGGAACGGCTGGCGGCCATGGCCGCGGCCAAAACCCTGCCGGCCATTGACCGCTGGGGCCTGGAAAACGATCTGTTTGCGCTCACGGTTGCCGGAGATTCGGATCTGCCCGCATACCTGGATTTCCTGGAGCAGACCGAATCCGACACAGACCCCCTGCCCCTGTCTGCCAAAATGGGCCACCTCCACGACCTGATGATTGCCGCTGACGGACCCGGCGCACAGGCCGTGGCCGCTGCAGCGGCCCGGCACATGCAGCAGGCCTTTGATGTCCTGGGCTGCAGCCCGGAAAAAGACGAGCCCCACGGAAGGCTACGGGTCAGAAACAATCTTTTCTGGCAGGCGGCCGTTCTCGGGGTTTCCGGGCCGGTATCGGCCGCCGGCGAAGAGTTTGAAAAACTCCGGAACCAGGGCCGGGTTCATCCCGACATCCTGCGGGGCGTGATGCAGGCAGCGGCCTGGCAGGGGGATGAAAAAACCTTTTCATGGTTTGTGGACCGCATGGAAAACACAGACTCCGAGCAGGACCGGCTCAACTGTCTGCGGGCTTTGGGATCTTTCCGCCGCCCGGAGCTCCTTGAAAACGCCCTGGCCCTTGTCCTTGACCGGGTGCCGGATAAAAACAAATTCGTGCCCGTGGCCCAGATGGCGCGCAACCCGGCGGCCATCCCCCTGCTCTGGGACTGGTATACAGGGGCTGAAAAAATTTTGGACCATATCCACCCCATCATCCACGAACGCATCATCACATCCGTTGTACCGACAGGCGGCCTGGATTGCGCAGAGGCCGCGGCTGAGCACTTCAAACACCGGATGGCCGAAAATCCGCCGGCGGCAGACGCCATTGCAATGGCCCTGGAAAAACTCGAAGTCAACCTTCAGATCCGGGGGCAGGTGGCTGCATCCTTTGCCTGAGCCTTTGGGCTGCCCGGTGCATGTCATCTAAAATCATGTAAAAACAGGGCACCAGGATCAGGGTCACGAGGGTGGCAAAAAGCACCCCGAATCCCAGGCTGATGGCCATGGGAATCAGAAACCGGGCCTGGAGGCTTTTTTCCAGCAGCATGGGGGTAAGCCCGCCAAAAGTGGTCAACGAGGTGAGAATCACGGCCCGGAACCGCATTTTTCCCCCACGGATCACCGCCTCGTGCACCGCAAGGCCGTCTGTGCGAAAATATTCGTTGATCCGGTGGACCAGCACCAGAGAATCATTGACCACCACTCCGGCCAAGCCCACCATGCCGAAAACACTGATCACACTGATGTCAAATCCCATGAGCAGATGGCCCATGGCCGCGCCCACCATGCCGAAGGGGATGGCCAGCATGACCATAAACGGCTGGGTAAAGGAGCGAAACGGCACGGCCAGCAGGGCATAAATGCAAAACAGGGCAATGATAAAACCCTTTTGCATATCTGCCAGGGTTTCGGCCTGTTCCTGGCCTTCGCCCTCGATGGTATAGCGAAGACCCGGATAGCGATTCTGCAGCCCGGGCAGAAACCGCTCTACCAGGTCAGTGCGAACCTCGTTGGCGTTGGTGATTTTTTCGTTGACATCCGCCATGACCTTGACCACCCGCCTGCGCTGGGCCCGTTCAATACTGGCATAGCCCTGATCCATTGTGACTGCTGCCACCTCTGAGAAAGGCACTTCATGGCCGGCAGGGGTCCGGATGCGCATCTGCTCCACATTGTCCAGGGACACCCGCTGGGCTTCGGGATAGCGCACCAGGACCTTGACCTCGTTTCTGTCCCTTTGAAAGCGCATGGCCTCTGCCCCGTAAAAAGCGTGACGGACCTGCCGGGCCAGATCCCGGAGCCTTAAACCGAGATTGGCGGCCTCGGGCTTTAAGGCCAGCTGCATTTCCATCTTGCCGGGCAAAAAACTGTCAGTGATGTCAAAAACCCCGGAAAACCCCTCCAGCTCCCGTTTGAGCTCCTCTGCAGCCTCCAGCAGCAGATCATGATCCGACATGGACAGATGCACTTCCACGGGGTTGCCCGCGCTGTGGATCTCGCTTCGAAAAACCAGGGATTCGGCATCCGGAATCCGGCCCACCCGGTCTCGCCACTGATTGTTTAGCACAAGGGCGCTGGTGTCTCTTTTTTCGCCTTCCAGAACCTGAACAAACACATGGGCCAGGTGCCCGCCCGAATCGCCCGCAGCACCCCTGTCGTTGAACTGGGCACCGATCACTGATGCAGTATGGTCCAGCAGCGGCGGGGCATCGGCCGGCCGGTTTTCATCATGTTCGGCCAGCAGTTCCGCTGCGGTTTTTTCCACCCGGCGCACCACTTCAATGGTTCTTTCCATGGGCGTGCCCACGGGCATGGTAATCATGCACTGCAGCACGTCGCCTTCCACCTTGGGAAAAAACACGAACTTGATCGTGCCCGCAGACCACAGGCCGAATGTGAGCATCAGCACCGCAAGGCTTGCGGCAATGGTGGCATAGCGCCACCGGATGCAGGCCTCCACAACCCGGTGATAAGGGCCGGACACAATCCAGTTGAGCACCCGGGTCATGCGCTTGGGCTTTTGCCGCCGGCCCGAGGCCCGGCTCCTTGCCAGATGACAGGGCAGGATCAACAACGATTCCACCAGCGAGCCCAGCAGCACCAGGATCACCACAATGGGAATGTTTCGCATGAAATTGCCCATGGTGCCCCCGGCAGTAAGCAGCGGGGCAAAAGCCACCATGGTGGTGAGCACGGAAAAAATCACGGGCCGGCCCACTTCCAGGGTGCCTTCCACGGATGCCGACAGCCGGGCCATGCCCGCTTCCTGCCGGCGAAACACGTTTTCGCCCACGATAATGGCGTCATCGACCACAATGCCCAGCACCATAATAAAGGCAAACAGGGAAATCATGTTAATGGAGACATCATTATACGGCAGAAAAATCAGTCCGAATGCAAAACTGATGGGAATGCCGAGGGTCACCCAGAAGGCCAGGCGCACGTTTAAAAACAGGGCCAGAAGCAGGCTGACCAGGATCAGCCCGAAAAACATGTTTTTTCCCAGCAGCTGGATTCTGCTTTTTAAAATGGTGGACATGTCCTGGTAATAATCAATGTCTGCGCCTTGGGGCAGACCGGGCCGGATCCGGGCCACATAATCCCTGACCTTTTGGGCCACGTCCAGGGCGCTCTGGTCGGCCACCCGGTAAACATTGATAATGGCCGCCGGCTTTCCCTGAAACCGGGAGGTCATGTCCACATCCGCAAACCCCTCTTTGAGCGCTGCGATCTGTCCCAGGGTGATCCGGGTGCCGTCTGCACGGGTAATCACCGGAATATCCCGGTATTCAGCGGCATAATAGCGCCTGCCCTTGGCCCGGATCAGCACCTCGCCTTCTTCGGCCTTGACACTGCCCGCGGGCAGATCCAGGCTGCTCTGCGCCACGGTATCCGCCACGGATCCCAGGGTCAGGACGTATTTGCGAAGGGTTTGCTCGGAGATCTCCACATGGATTTCATTGTCGCGAACAGCGGCCACATCAGCCTGGGTCAGGCCGGACAAATTGGTCAGATCGTCTTTTGCGGTCTGTGCCAGATCCTTTAGGGTCAACTCGGGGATATCGCCGTAAACCGCCACGCTGATCACCTGGATCCGGCGTGTGAGCTCGCGCACTTCCGGCTCCTCGGCTTCATCGGGAAGGGTGGTGATCCGGTCGACCTCGGATTTGACATCATCGAGCAGTTTTTTGATGTCCCAGCCGGTCATGACCTCGATGGTAACCTGCCCCATGCCCTCCCTGGCCACGGAGTCGATGCGCTTGATGCCCTCGATGCCGGCCACGTTTTCCTCGATGCGCCGGACCACGCCTTCTTCCACTTCAGCCGGAGAGGCCCCCGGATAGGCCACGGTAACGCTGACCCGGTCGAGTTCTGTTTCCGGAAAGATCTCAAGCTTGATGTCCATGGCAATGACAATGCCGGCCATCAGGATAAAGAGCATCAGCAGGTTGGCAGCCACATGATTGCCGGCAAACCAGGCGATCACGCTTCTCATGGCGTGTCCTTTCGGCCGGTTTCAACGTCCTGCACCTTCATGCCATCTGTGACGGATTTTAACACGGATACGGCCACATGCTCACCCGCATTCAGGCCGGCAAGCAACACCGCTCCACGGGCATCCAGATAGGCCACTTTGACCGGACGGATATAAAGCCGGCTCTCTTTGGGATCAACCGCCCAGACCTTGTTCTGCTCCCGAAGGGCGGCCCGGGGAATCACGGCCGCATCCCGGACCTTGCGCCCGGTAATCGCCACTTCAACAAACTGGCCGGGCGCCAGGGGCGGAGTTGTGGCATATGGATCTTTTACGCGAATAACCACGCTGACCATGCGGGTCTCTTCGTTCACCTTGCCCTGAGCCCGGACCACCCGGCCGTTTCTCACAATTTCACGGCCTGCGGTCTCAGCTTTCACAGCAACCATGGAGCCCTCTTTTTGGTCAGTGGTAAATCCGGGAACGTCAAACCACTCCAGTGCACGACTCTCCATGGGAACAACGATTTCAACGGCTTCGGTGGCATAAACCGTGGCCAGAGACTGCCCGGGACTCACATACTGACCCGCATCCACATTCTCACTGCTGACCCGGCAGTCAAAGGGAGCCTGGATCCGGGTGCGCGCCAGATCCAGGCGGGCTTTTTCAAGGCCGGCGCGCTGGGCTTCCAGCTGGGCTCGGGCGGCTTTGAGCTGAGGCTTTTTGGCCACCAGGGGCGGCGGCGGTGTATCAGGGTGCAGGGCTTGCCATTCACTGACCGCCGCCTGGCTGTCTTCGGCTGCGTTCTGATAATTGCTCTCCGCCTCCCGCAGCCCGGCCCGGGCCTGGGTGACGGCAATCTCGTAGTCGTCTGGCTCGATGATCAACATCAGCTCATCTTTTTCAAAGCTTCCGCCGTTGACCAGATTTGGCGACACCTCCATGACCTTGCCGCTGACCTGGGGTACAATCTGCACCTCTGCCAGGGGACGGACCGTTCCTTCTCCGGAAAGCGTCATGTCCAGATCCCCGATGGAAACCGGCACCGTGCGGACGATGGGCAGCGGGATTTGCACCTCCTGTCTTGCCGGGGCCTGACGCCCGGATTTGAGCACCAGATATCCGGCCGCACCCGCGGCCATAATGGCCAGGGCCAGCACGGCATGAACAATGATCCGGATTTTCTGCGTCATGAATTTTTCCTGTGTCATTTATTGAGCTCAACTTGATCCCATCCCCCGCCCAGGACCCGGTGCAATTCCACCCGGTTGCGAAAAATGGCATATTGCGCCTCCACCAGGTCAAGCTGCGCCTGAAAGCTTGCCTGCCGGGCATCGAGCACGTTGATATAGGATACAAGACCGCGCTGATAACGATTTTCGGCCGAATTTAGGGTGGCTTCGGCCTCGGAAACGAGGCTGCGCAGCCGGCTGTGCTGCTCGATTAGCTGCTGCCGGGATAAAAGCGCGTCTTCCACTTCAGCCAGTGCCTCAAGCACGGTTTTGGCATAGACCGCCTCCTGCTGCTGGTAACGGGCCAGGGCCCCCTGTTCGGCAGCCGCCCGCCGGCCGGCATCAAACACAGGCTGAAAGGCCCCGGCGGCGATCTGCCAGAGCTGGCTTGCCGGATTTAGCAGGGTGTCGAACGCGTCACTGGTATAACCGAAACTGCCGGTCAACGATATCTGCGGCAGCCGGGCTGCCCGGGCTGCGCCGATGCGCGCGCAGGCCGCTTCAAGGGCGGCTTCTGCAGCCCGGATATCGGGCCGGCGATCCAGCAATTGGGAGGGCAGCGCCGCGGGGACCGGGGGCAGTTGCGGCAAGCCGTCCGCGGTTGTCCTTTTCAGATTTTCCGAATCCGGGTATTGCCCCTGGAGAATGGCCAGGGCATGTCCGGCCCGGCCCCTGGCCCGTATCAGGGCGGGCAGCTGCGACCGGGCCCGGGCAAGGGAACGCCTGACCTGGTGCACATCCAGAACCGAAACCAGCCCCCTTTCATAACGCCTTTCCACAAGATCCCGGTTCTGCTCATAGGCCGCCACCAGATCCCGGCTCAGATCAATCTGCTCCTGAATAGAACGAATCTGCAGATACAGGTTCACGGTCTCGGCCACCATTGACTGAACCATGGTCCGGCGGTTTTGCTCTGCAGCCAGCAAATCCGCCCGGGCCGCCTCGGATGCCCGGGCCAGGCGCCCCCACAGATCAAGTTCAAAGCTTGCAGGCAGGGACAGGGAAAAGGTATCGGTCTCCACAGACACCCGCTGCCCGGAAAAAGGCTCCACGATATTTTGCTGCTGACGGGACCGGCTGGCATTGAAATCCAGGGACGGATACTGGTCCGCGCCGGTTTGGGTCACGGCCGCCCGGGCCTCCATGACCCTGGCGGCCGCCCGGGCAATATCGGGATTGGCAAAAATCACCCGCATGACCGCACGATTTAAGGCCGGATCATCAAAAGCCTCCCACCACCTGTTCTGATCTGTTTCAACAGCAGCTTGTTCAGGACTGCCGGACACAAAGCCACCCGGCATGTCAAAGTCCGGCTCAGGCCGGGCATAATCCGGTCCCGCGCGCATGCAGCCGGGGCCGCAAAGGCCGAAAGCCAGGGCGCATGCCAGCAGGCAGAACAAAACCCGGTTCATTTACTTCTCCTGGTTTAAGGCTTGTATGCCGTTTAAACAAAAGGCCGTGATATGGGCCACCAAGTCGGATTTAAAGTCCTGGTCGTATTGCCGGTGCAGAATTTCGGTTACCGCGGGCCGGGCCAGGAAAAAATACAGCACCACGCCAAGCATGCTCAGGATATAGATTTCCAGCTGCTCATCATCTACTTCCCGGTGCAGGCAGGGGCGGATCAGTTTTTTGACTTCCCGGATATAGGGCCGCATTACGTTTTCCACGATCATGTCCAGGGCAGGGCCGGGATCAGACAATTCGCGCTGCATGAGATGGATGTGGTTGCGGCGCTCTTCGTCCGTCAACGGCCCTTCCAAAAAAGCTCGGGCCATGGCCGCAATCACATCACTTAACCCGGGATCCTGCAAACCGGCGATTGCCCCGGCAAAGCCCTGCTGCAACCGCCTGGCCCGGCTGGCCCACCGCTCCTGGAAAACGGCCATGTAAAGGCCCTGCTTGCTGCCGAAATGATAATTCACCCCGGCCACGTTGCATTCTGCAGCAGCGGTGATTTCCCGGACACTGATGCCTGCATAGCCTTTTTCAGCAAACAGCCGTTCTGCCTGATCCAGCAGGCGTTTTCGGGTGTTGTCCTCCCAATCCACCACGGGCCTCTCCTGTATGATTGCCGGTCCAATATCGGACAAAATAATTTAAAACAAATGTATAAAACAATCGTTTGAATGTCAAATAAAAAACCCGGCAAACCAGCCCTGCCGGCCATCCGCGGATTCGGTACCACCTGCCGCTGACCGGCAACAGCAGTGAAGCGGAAACCCTGTTTACATATGATAAGATTCGTATTAATTTATCTATTTTGGCAACAAATCAAAAGCCTGGCATGGCAGGCCCAAAGTCAGGGAAAGGAATGGACAGATGGAATTTCTGGTCATCGGCGGAGATGCAGCAGGCATGAGCGCGGCCAGCCGCGCCAAAAGAAAACAGCCGGAGATGAAAGTCACCGTGCTCGAAGAAACCATGGATGTTTCCTACAGCGCCTGCGGCATGCCCTATAACATTGCCGACCCGGACCGGGACATCGACGACCTGGTGGTGCGCCAGGCCCAGGTGTTTCGGGAAAAACAGGGCATTGATCTCAAAACCGGCTGCCGGGCCGAAACCATTGACCCGCAGGCCAAAACCGTTCAGGCAGAAGATCACACCGGCCGGAAACAGGAACTTTCCTACGACTATCTGCTGATTGCCACTGGCGCCTCACCGGTCATGCCCGACATTCCCGGAATCGGTCACAAGGGCGTGCTGCCGTTAAAACGGCTGTCAGACGGCCGCAGCATCAAAGATTACCTGGCCGGCAACAAAACCGAATCAGCCGTGCTCGTGGGCATGGGCTATATCGGCCTGGAAATGGCAGAGGCCCTGAGCCTGCGCGGAATTCATGTAACCGGCGTGACCCGCGGTTTTATGCGAAACTATGACAGCAGTATTGCCGAAGTGGTGCAACAAACCCTGGCACAGCACCATGTGGATCTCTACCGGGACCGGAAAGTGGAAGGAATCGAAAAACGCGGATCTGCTCTGGCAGTGGTATGCAATGACCAGGCGATAGAGGCCAACATGGTGCTCATGGGTTTAGGTGTTGCCCCCAACAGCCGTATTGCTGCAGATGCGGGCATCGCCCTGGGACCGAAAAAGGCGATTTCGGTCAACCGGCAAATGCAGACATCCAATCCGTTCATTTATTCCGCAGGCGACTGCGCGGATGCCTATCATGTGGTCACCGGCCAAAAAACCTGGGTGCCCCTGGCCCTGCTGGCCAACCGGGGGGGCTGGGCCGCGGCTGACAACATCTGCGGAAACCCGGTGGAAGTTCAGGGAATTGCCGGATCCGCGGTTTTCAAAACCTTTGAGCTGGAAGTGGCCCGAACCGGGCTCAGCGTGAGCGAAGCAGAGGCGGCCGGATTTGAGCCGGCATCCGTGACCATTGACGCCCGGTCCCGGGCCCATGCCCACCCCGGTGCAGAATCCATCCGGGTGCACATGGTGGGAGACAAAAAATCCGGCCGGCTGCTGGGAGCCCAAATGGTGGGCAAAGAAGGCGTTGCCCACCGGATCAAGGCCCCGGCCGTGGCGCTTCATGCGCAAATGAGCGTTGAAGATTTCGGCCAGACCGATCTGCCCTATGCACCGCCTTTCAGTCCGGTTTGGGATCCGCTGCTCACCGCTGCCAATCAGCTGATGAAAAAACTTTAAAACCAAAAACAATCTGAGCCGAGCCATGATGATTGCCCCGGAAACAATGATTGCATTTTTCTCGGCATCCGTGGTCCTGGCCCTGGCCCCGGGGCCGGACAACATCTTTGTGCTCACCCAGTCGGCCCTGCACGGCCGATGGTCGGGCATCTTTGTCACCCTGGGGCTCTGCACCGGCCTGGTGGGGCACACAACGGCCGTGGCCCTTGGGGTGGCGGCGATTTTCAAGGCCTCGGCAATGGCTTTTACCGTCTTGAAACTCGCGGGTGGGGCCTATCTGCTCTATCTGGCCTGGATGAGCTTTGCCGCCGGCACGTCAAAACCGGAAAAAAACAGCCAGCCCCGGCTCAAAGGCAGGCATCTCTATGGACGGGGCATTGTCATGAACCTGACCAATCCCAAGGTTTCCATCTTTTTTCTGGCGTTTCTGCCCCAGTTCGCCGATCCGGGGCAAGGCCCCGTGAGTTTGCAAATCCTGATGCTGGGTCTTATTTTCATTGTGGCCACTCTGATGATTTTCGGCATGGTCGCTTTGCTGGCCGGAAGCATCGGGGACTGGCTGGCCAAGTCACCAAAAGCGCAGGTATGGTTAAACCGGGTGGCGGGCACGGTGTTTGCCGCCCTTGCCGTAAAGCTGATCACCACCCGCCGGTAAGCATTTGCAAGCCGACTCATGACCATCAGGAGAATGCAACATGGATAAGTATGAATGCCCGTGCGGATATGTCTATGACCCGGCTGAAGGTGATCCTGAAAGCGGGGTTCCGGCCGGCACAGCCTTTGAGGATCTGCCGGATCAATGGGTATGTCCCAAATGCGGGGCGGAAAAAGAATTTTTCGAAAAGCTCGATTAACCTCTCCGGCCCTGTCAGGCACTTCTGCACAGACGCTGGCGCCGTTTGTGCGCCGCAAGGACATCCTTTCGGATCCGTATGGATTTGGGCGTGATTTCAACGAGTTCATCGGAACGGATAAAATCAATGGCCCGCTCCACGGTCATGGGCTTGACCGGGGCGAGCACCAGTGCGTCATCCTTGCCTGAAGCGCGCATGTTGGTGAGCTTTTTTTCCTTGCACGGATTGACGTTGACATCCATCTCCCGGCTGTGCTCGCCAATGACCATGCCTTCATAAAACGCCTCTCCCGGACGGATAAACAGCTCGCCCCTGGGCTCCAGGTGAAACAGGGCATAAGTCACCGCAGTGCCCGGCCGGTCGGCCACAAGAGAGCCGGTCAGACGGGTGGGAAAATCGCCCCGGAAGGGTTCCCACCCGGCAAAATTGGCATTCATGATCCCGGTGCCCCGGGTGTCGGTGAGAAAGGTATCCCTGTATCCGATCAGCGCCCTTGCCGGCACTGAAAATTCCATGCGCACCTGGCCGGATCCGGTGTGTTCCAGATGCACCATTTTGCCCTTGCGCGCAGAGAGTTTTTCCGTGACCACGCCCAGGTAGGCTTCACTGCAATCCACGAAAAGATGCTCAACCGGTTCGAGTTTCTGCCCGTTTTCATATTTGGTGATGACCTCGGGCCGGCCCACGCAGAACTCAAAGCCTTCCCGCCGCATGGTTTCAATCAAAATGGCCAGCTGAAACTCCCCCCGGCCCATGACCACAAACCGGTCGCGCTCTCCGGTGTCTTTCAAATCAATGGCCACGTTTAAAAGCGTTTCCTTGACAAGCCGCTGGCGGATTTTGGCAGACTGGACATATTTGCCCTCCCGGCCGGAAAAAGGCGAGTCACTGGGCATAAACACCATGGAAATAGTGGGCTCATCCACATGCACCCGCGGCAGGGCCTCGGGCTGATCGCCGGCGCACAGGGTATCGCCGATGGCCACATCCTCGATGCCCGACAAAATGACAATATCGCCGGCCCGGGCCGAATCCACCGGACACAGGGCAGCGCCCTGATACATCTGGAGGCGCGAGGCCTTCAGGGGCAGCCGCTGAGTGGGGCTTTTGACACAGACCAGGTGATCTCCGGTTTTGATCTGCCCGTTGGCCACCCGACCCACTGCAAGGCGGCCCAGGTAATCGCTGTATCCCAGGTCTGCCACAAGCATCTGAAAGGGTTTTTCCGGGCTGCCTGCAGGGGGCGGCACATGGCTGACAATGGTATCAAACAGGACATGCAGGTTATCGGCATCTTCTTCCAGGCGCTGTTTGACAATCCCGTCTCTTCCCACGGCGTAAAAATAAGGAAAATCAAGCTGCCGGTCATCAGCGCCCAGGTCAATGAACAGATCACAGATCTCATTGAGTACCGCATCGGGCCGGGCATCCTTGCGATCAATCTTGTTGATCAGGACCATTACATGAAGACCGGCCTCAAGGGTTTTTCTCAAAACAAACCGCGTCTGGGGCAAGGGGCCCTCTGAGGCGTCCACCAGCAGCAGCGCCCCGTCTGCCATGGTCAGGGCCCGTTCCACCTCGCCTCCGAAATCCGCATGTCCCGGAGTGTCGATCATGTTGATGCGCACGCCCTTCCACATCACGGAGCAGTTTTTGGCGGCAATGGTAATGCCCCGCTCCCGCTCCAGGTCCATGTTGTCCATGATGCGCTCGTCGGTTTCCTGGCCGTCGCGAAACAATCCGCTCTGCCGGAACATGGCATCCACAAGAGTTGTCTTGCCATGATCCACGTGTGCGATAATGGCAATGTTTCTGACTTGATTTTCAGTGATGGTTTCTGACAATTGGGGCCTTTCTTCGGATTTTGTTGGCAATTGAATGCCCGGCACTTATGCTGCGCTGGACAAAAGGGCAATATAGACATCTTTTGCGTAAACACAAGGATTTTCTCTGTGCCCGAAAAAACCGGTGCTGTCAATTTTCTTGTTTGCCGGAGCAGGGACTGATAGGATATATGGATTTCAGGACAATTTTGTGGTGTGCGGCAAACTGTCAGGGGAAATGGATTTCTATGGAATTTTACAAATATCACGGCCTGGGAAACGACTATATTGTTATTGAACCCGGCCAGGCTGAACACGGCCTTGAGCCCGGCGCCATCCGCCGCATCTGCCACCGTCAGTGCGGGCTTGGCGCTGACGGGATTCTGCTGGGTCCGTTTTTTGAAGATAACGGGGCCTTCGGGGTCCGCATTTTCAACCCGGACGGCAGCGAGGCGGAAAAAAGCGGAAACGGCCTGCGCATTTTCGCCAGATATCTTTATGATCTGGATCGGGTGGCGGAAAAACCCTTTGCCATCAACACACCGGGCGGGCCGGTCACAGCACAGGTCAGCGACGCCGGACACATGATTTCAGTGGAAATGGGACAGGTGAGCTTTACCAGCACCCAGATACCGGTGACCGGGGGCCGGCGGGAAGTTATCAATGAATCCATGGTCATTGACGGCCAAAGCCTCAAATTTTGTGCCGCCACCATCGGAAACCCCCACTGCGTCATTGTCAGCGATCAAATCTCCGTGGAGCAAACCCGCCGGCTGGGACCGGCGATCGAAACCCACGAGATGTTTCCCAACCGCACAAACGTCCAGTTTGCCAAAATCCTGGACCGCAGCAACATGGCCATTGAAATCTGGGAGCGGGGGGCAGGCTACACCCTGGCCTCGGGCTCCAGCGCTTCGGCGGCCGCGGCCGTGGCCCGTCGCCTGGGATTGTGCGACGCCGAAATCACCGTTCACATGCCCGGCGGGCCATTGCAGATCCGCATGGACGACCATTATCATATCCATATGAGCGGTCCTGTAATCCGGGTCGCCCGCGGGCAGATCCACCGGGAGGTCCTTGACCAGCCGGCCATTGCCGATCTTTTTTAATCGTTTTTCATCTTTGCCGGACCCGATGCCATGACCAAGGAATTTTTTACCGCCACACCGGTGAATCAGGTTTTTGACCACATTTCCGAGTTTGCCCGTGTGGGTGATGAAAAACTGCCCACAGCCGAGGCCTGCGGCCGGATTCTGGCCCGGGACGTTTTTGCCCAAACCA
The DNA here is from genome assembly GCA_018224315.1 of Desulfobacterales bacterium. Lineage (GTDB taxonomy): Bacteria > Desulfobacterota > Desulfobacteria > Desulfobacterales > Desulfosalsimonadaceae > Desulfosalsimonas. Next base: position 14,821 of record JAGTVF010000257.1, read on the forward strand.
GTCTGCCCGGATTTGCCAGGGCCACAATGGACGGCTATGCCGTGCGGGCAGCAGCCACCTTTGGCGCTTCTGAATCCAGCCCGGCATACCTGGAGATCATCGGCACCGTCCAAATGGGAATGGCCGCGCAAACCCCGGTGGGTCACGGCCAGGCCGCGGCCATTGCCACGGGCGGCATGCTGCCCGAAGGCGCCGATGCCGTGGTCATGATCGAACACGCGGCCCGGCTCGATGAAACCGCCCTGGAGGTCTATAAAAGCGTGGCCCCGGGCGCCAATGTGGTGGCCGCAGACGAGGATGTGGCTGCCGGCCGGAAGGTGCTTGACGCGGGCAGCCGCATCCGCCCCCAGGAAATGGGTCTGATGGCCGCCCTGGGAATGGAAACCATCCGGGTTTTCAAAAAACCCGTAATCGGCATTATCTCCACGGGCGACGAACTCGTGGAAATCGGACAAAACCCGGCGCCGGGCCAAATCCGGGATGTCAACACTTACTCCCTTGCCGGATGCGTGACCCAGGGCGGCGGTATTGCCCGGACATACGGCATTGTTGCCGACCGGTTGGACGCTTTGCGCCACACCTGCACCCGGGCCCTTTCGGAAACCGACATGGTTTTGATATCCGGGGGCAGTTCCGTGGGAACCCGGGACCTGACCCTGGAAGTGATTGAATCGCTTCCGGATTCCCAAATCCTGTGCCATGGCATTCCCATCCGTCCGGGAAAACCCACAATCCTGGCCAAAACCGGACAAAAGGCCTTTTGGGGACTGCCCGGCCAAATTGCTTCGGCCATGGTGGTTTTTGACCGGATCGTGGCGGCCTTTGTTGGACACATCAGCGGCAATGCATTATCTTATCGCCAGTACGACCGGATTCCGGCGGTGCTCACGCGCAACCTGGCATCCGTGCAGGGCCGCACCGATTACGTCAGAGCCCGGATACTGGAACACCAGGGCCGGTTTTACGCTGAACCCATCCTTGGTCCTTCGGGCCTGATCCGCACCCTGGTGGCAGCAGACGGGCTCATTGAAATCGATATGAACACCGAGGGCCTGGAAAAAGGCGAAACCGTCTTTGTGACCCTTCTCCGGTAAATTTGCTGCTTTTTAAACCGCCATCCAAAAGGGGAACAATGAGTTTTACCCGCAACATTTACCTTAAAATGAAAACCCTCCGGGAGGCCCGGGAGCTGGTGTCTGCCCGTTTTGATCTCCGGCCGGGGGGCCGCGGCAAATCCGTGGCTGTCACCGAGGCTGCGGGCCGGGTCCTTGCCGGGCCGGTCTATGCCCGGCTATCGTCTCCGGGTTTTCATGCAGCGGCCATGGACGGCGCGGCGGTAAAGGCAGAGGCCACCTTCGGGGCCACGGAAGCCCATCCCAAAATTCTTGAAACCGGCACCCAGGCCGTGTTTGTCAACACCGGCCACATCATGCCGGCAGACACAAACGCGGTGATCATGATCGAAGACATCCAGGTCATTGATGACCACCGCATTCAAATCGAGGCCCCGGCCTTTCCCTGGCAGCATGTGCGCCGTATGGGAGAAGACATCGTGGCCACAGAACTGCTGTTTGCCCGTCACCACCGGATCACCCCTTATTGCATCGGCGCTTTGCTGGCCGGCGGGATCACGGAAGTTTCAGTTCTGGCCAAACCGTGCCTGTTTCTGCTGCCCACGGGCCCGGAACTCATGGATCACCGGCAGATGCCCGAAGCCCTTGCCCCCGGCCGGGTGATTGAGTCCAACTCCCATGTACTGGGCCAGATGGCAAAAGAACTGGGAGCCCGGTACACCCGCCACGACATCGTGGCCGACGATGCCGGACAAATCGCCCAAACCGTTTCCAAAGCCGCACAAGATCCGGATATGGACATGATTCTGATCATGGGCGGATCATCATCGGGCAGCGAGGATTTTGCCCGGCAGGTGATTGAATCGCTTGGCAAAGTATATGTCCACGGAGTGGCCATGATGCCCGGAAAGCCCGTTGTGATCGGAGAGATCAACAACAAGCCCGCCTTTGGGATACCCGGATACCCGGTGTCTGCGATCATGGCCTTTGAACACTTTGTCACTCCCCTGATCTGCGCCATGCTGGGCCGGGCCGAACCCGAGCCTGAAACCATCCATGTGCGGCCCACCCGCAAAATGGCCGGCAGGCTCGGCGTGGATCAGTTCGTGCGGGTCAAGCTTGGAAAAGTGGGTGCCAACATCGTGGCCACCCCCCTGCCCCGGGGTGCGGGCACGATCACCAGCATCACCGAAGCCCACGGCATCATCTGCATTGATGCGGACAAGGAGGGCATCCGGGAAGATGATACCGTTGCCGCCAGGCTTTTAAAGGATCGCAGATCCATTGAGGACACCATCGTGGCCGTGGGCAGCCATGACAATGCCATAGATGTACTGACCGATCTGCTGCGGGCCCAAAGCAGCCGCTACAGCCTCTCGTCGAGCCATGTGGGCTCCATGGGCGGGCTCATGGCCGTTAAAAAGGGCCTGTGCCATTTTGCGGGCACCCACCTGCTTGACACAAACGACGGGTCTTACAATATTTCCTATATCCAAAAGTTTCTGCCGGATGTGGCCGTGCGCCTGGTGCGCCTGGCCGAGCGGGAGCAGGGTCTGATCGTGGCACCCGGCAATCCCAAAAAACTTTCCGGGATCACGGATCTGTCCAGAGAGGATGTGGTGTTTATCAACCGCCAGTCCGGCTCCGGCACCCGGGTGCTGCTGGATTTTCATCTCAGGGGCGCGGGCATGGATCCGGCCGTGATCACCGGATATGAAAACGAGGAATTCACTCACATGGCCGTGGCCGTGGCCGTGCTCGGCGGGGCTGCGGACGCGGGCCTGGGCATTCGCGCCGCAGCCCGGGCCCTGGACCTGGATTTTATCCCGGTGGCCACTGAGTCCTATGAACTGGTGATTCCGGAAGCCTATGCCGAATCCGGAAGAATGCGGCTGCTTACGGAAATGATCGGCTCTGCGCAGTTTATTGAGCAGCTCCAGGCCATGGGCGGGTATCACACGCAAAACACCGGCCGGGTGGTATGGAAAAGTCACCAATAGCCATTGCAGGCGGGTTATGCCCTACGAACTCATAGATCATACGGCCGATACCGGCATCCGGGTGTGGGCCCCGTCTTTGCCGGATTTGTTTGCCGAGGCCTGCCGGGCCCTGTTTGAACAGATCACGGACTTAAAACAAATAAAACACCCGCATGTGCAAATCATTTGCGTTGACGGCATTGACCGCACCGATCTGCTCATCAACTGGCTCCGGGCCTGCCTGCTGGAATGGACCGCAAACCAGCGCCTGATCCGGTCGGTAAAGATTGTCGAAATCCGGGATACATGGCTGAAGGCCCAGGTTTTGGTCCGGGCCTTTGATCCGCAAAAGCACCCGGTATTTGAAGACATCAAGGCAGTGACCTATCACGGCGCCAACCTGTCTCCAACATCTGACGGCTGGCAGGCGCAGGTGATTTTTGATGTATAGGAAAACAGGACCATGGAACTGATACAAACAGACGCCTACAGATGGGAAATTCCAAAAACCGGGAACATGAACGTACCCGCCCGGATCTATGCCAGTGACGCGATCATGGAGGCGGTCAAAAAGGAGGAAACCTTCCGGCAGCTTGTCAACGTGGCCAGTCTTCCGGGCATTGTGGGCCGGGCCATGGCCATGCCCGACATCCACTGGGGATACGGGTTTCCCATCGGCGGGGTGGCGGCCTTTGACATGGATTCCGGGGTGATATCCCCGGGCGGCGTGGGCTATGACATCAACTGCGGGGTGCGGCTTGCCGCCCTGCGCTTAGAGGAAAAGGAAATCCGGCCGCATCTGGAAGACCTCGTTGTTGCCCTTCAAAAAGACATCCCCTCAGGGGTGGGCACCACAGGCATGGTCAAGCTGTCTTTGAAGGATCTGAAAAAAGTGATGAAACAAGGCAGCCCCTGGGCCGTTTCCCATGGCTTTGGCCGGGACACGGACACCGGGCGCACCGAGGAAGGCGGCTGCATGGACAACGCCGATCCCGCAGATGTCAGCGATCGGGCCATGGACCGGGGAAAAAACCAGTTGGGCACCCTGGGCTCGGGCAATCATTTCATGGAAATCGGAGTGGTGGACACTGTTTATGACCCCATAGCCGCCCGGGTATTCGGCCTGGCGGAAAAACAGGTGACTTTGATGATCCACACCGGCTCCCGGGGCCTGGGCCACCAGATCTGCGATGACTTTCTCGGGCGCATGACCAAAAAGGCGCACAAAACCGGTATGGTCTTGCCCGATCGGCAGCTGGCCTGCATGCCGCTCCGATCTGCGGAAGCACAGGCCTATTACCGCGCAATGGCATGCGCGGCCAACTTTGCCTGGGCCAACCGCCATATCCTTTTGCATATGGCAGAAGAAGTCTTTATGCACACCCTGGGCATCAGCCCCAGGGACCTGGCCATGCGGATGGTCTATGACGTGTGCCACAATATCGCCAAAACCGAAACCCATCTCATTGACGGGGAAAAACGCAGGGTCTGCGTTCACCGCAAAGGCGCCACCCGGGCCTTTGGGCCGGGCCATCCGGACCTGGACCCGATTTTCCGGGATACGGGCCAGCCCATCCTGATCCCCGGGGACATGGGCACGGCCTCTTATGTGCTGGCCGGCACCCAAAAGGCCATGGAAGAAACCTTTGGCTCCACCTGCCACGGCGCAGGCCGTGTCATGAGCCGAAAGGCGGCAAAAAAGGCCGCAAAAGGCAGATCCCTGCAGCAGGAAATGGAGAAAAAAGGCGTTTTGGTCCGGGCCGCGGGCCGGGGCACCATGGCCGAAGAAATGCCCGAAGCCTACAAGGATGTCACCGAAGTGGTCAACGTGGTTCATGGCTCCGGGATATCGAAAAAAGTGGCCAAACTCCGGCCCATTGCCGTCATCAAGGGATAAACAACGCCGGAAACAACAAAAAACAGGAGGAAAAACTGCTGTGAATCCAGCCATTTTCAGAGAATACGACATCCGTGCCATCGCGGACAAAGACATCACCGACCATGAGGTCTACCTGCTGGGCCGGGCCATGGGCACTTACATGGCCGGCCGCGGATGCACCACATTGAGCGTGGGCCAGGACTGCCGGCTGACATCAAAACGCTATGCCCGGCACCTGATTCAGGGGCTGACCGAGTCGGGCTGTGATGTCATCGACATTGGCATCTGTCCCACGCCGGTGCTCTATTTTTCCATCTGGCATTTGCAGACCCAGGGGGGGGTCATGGTGACAGCCAGTCACAACCCGCCGGAATACAACGGGTTTAAGATCTGCATGGGTACGGACTCAGTGCATGGAAAACAAATCACCGAAATTGGGCAAATCGCGGAAAAAGGCGAATTTCGAACCGGACAGGGACGCGTGACCGAAGCCGACGCCATCAATCCTTACCAGGACTACATCCGGGACAACGTCACCATCAAACGACAGCTGCGGGTGGGCATTGATGCGGGCAACGGCACTGCCGGCGTTGTTGCCGTACCTCTGCTCAAGTCTATGGGGTGCAAGGTTTATGACCTGTATTGCGACATGGACGGGCGGTTTCCCAATCACGAGGCCGATCCCACGGTAATGGAGAACCTGACCGATCTCATCGCCCTGGTGCGCGCAAAGGGACTGGATGTGGGCATCGGCTATGACGGAGACGGAGACCGCATCGGTGTGGTGGACCAAAATGGCCGGGTAATTTACGGCGATCAGCTCATGATCATCTTTTCCAGGGAGATTCTGTCACGAAAGCCAGGTGCTGCGTTTATTTCCGAGGTCAAGTGCTCCAAGACCATGTATGACGACATTGAACGCCACGGGGGCCGGGCCGTGATGTGGAAAACCGGCCATTCCCTGATCAAGGAAAAGATGAAGGCGGAAAAAGCCGAACTGGCAGGGGAAATGAGCGGCCACATATTTTTTGCCGACCGCTACTTCGGCTTTGACGACGCGGTTTACGCCACATGCCGGCTTCTGGAAATTCTTTCGGAAAGCGGTGCCACCATCGATGAACTGCTAAGCG
>JAGTVF010000258.1 GCA_018224315.1 Desulfobacterales bacterium
GCGGCCGTCTTCATCCACCTGATTGACAACGATCTGCTTGGCACGTTTGCGCGCCACTTTCGGGGGATAGGGTTTTAACAGCTCGGAGCGGATCGCCTCCGGGTCCATATTGATATCGGGTTTTCGCGCTTTGGTTTCTGCGGCATCCATACCTGCATTCTCCCTTGAATTTACGATTTTTTCCGGCGTCCCTCTGCCGTCTTTCCGTCCTCTGTTTTCTGTCCTCTGTTTTCTGTCCTCCGCCTTCCGTCCTCTGACTACTGACCTCTGCCCCCTAAACTTCATCCAATGCGCTGTCACCGCTCTCACCGGTGCGCACGCGCACGGCATCAGTGCAGGGGCAGACAAAAATGCTGCCGTCTCCGGATTTTCCGGTCTGGTTGACCGAAATCAAAATCCGGACGGCCTTGTCCTTGAGGCCGTCGGGCACCACCATGACCAGGGCCCGCTTGGGAACCAGACGGCCGCCCTGGCCCAGCTGTTCAATGGCTTCTTCGTAGCCTTTTTCGGCCCCGCGCAGCACCTGCAGGTCCACCAGGCCCTTGCCCCGGCCGAGCACGTCGCACGCTGTGATCGAGGAAATGCCGGCATCGGCCAGGGCCCGTTTGGTTTCGTTCATCTTGTTCATCCGCACCACGGCAAAGATTTCTTTCATACGGCCACCTCCTCGATTGCCCCATCCGCGGTCTCCCGGATTCCGGAGCTGATGGTGTAGACCTCTTCGACCGGGGTGACAAAAATCTTGCCGTCGCCGTAGGCGCCCTTTTCACTGGTGCGGGCCGCGGACATGATCGTCTGGATGACAAACTCGCGGTCCTCGTCCTTAATCACGGTGAGCAGCAGCTCCTTGGAGATTTCATCGTAGGTGATCTCGCCGATTTTGATGCCGCGCTGTTTGCCGCGGCCCACCACCGACATCCGGGTAACACCGGGAAAACCGGCCTCCATGAGCGAAGCCATTACATTATGGACCTTTTCCGGCCGGACAATGGATCGGATCATCAGCATGGTATTGTCTCCTTGGGTTGTTTTGTCGGTTATGCGGCAATGCCGTAGTCAATGAGCAGTTTTTCCAGGTCATCGATTTCCAGGGGCGTGGGAATCACCCTGGTTTCGTTTTCATCGATCTTTCTGGCAAGGGCCCTGTACTCGTCTGCCTGGGGATGGGCCGGGTCGAAATCAATGACCGTCTTGCGGTTGATCTCCGCGCGCTGGACCATGTTGTCCCTGGGCAGGAAATGGATCATCTGAGTGCCGAGCTGCTCGGCAAGTACCTGGATCATCTCGTATTCGTTGTCCACACTGCGGCTGTTGCAGATCAGGCCCCCGAGGCGCACGCCTCCGCTTTCGGCGAACTTGACAATGCCCTTGCAGATGTTGTTGGCCGCATACATGGCCATCATCTCGCCGGAGACCACGATGTAGATCTCCTGGGCCTTGCCCTCCCGGATGGGCATGGCAAAACCGCCGCAGACCACGTCGCCGAGCACGTCGTAGAACACGTAGTCCAGTTCCTCCCGGTCGGCATAGGCCCCGAGCTGCTCCAAAAGATTAATGGAGGTGATAATGCCGCGGCCCGCACATCCCACCCCGGGCTCCGGGCCTCCGGACTCGGTACAAAGGGAGCCGCCGTAGCCCTGTTTGCGGATGTCTTCGAGCTCCACATCCTCGCCTTCCTCCCGGAGGGTGTCGAGCACGGTCTGCTGGGCCATGCCGTTTAGCAGAAGGCGGGTGGAATCCCCCTTGGGATCGCATCCCACCACCATGATCCGCTTTCCCATCTCAACGAGGCCGGCCACGGTGTTCTGGGTGGTTGTGGATTTTCCGATTCCGCCTTTGCCGTAAATCGCAACTTTTCTCATTGTTTTCTCCTTGTGGTTGAATGAAAAAAAAACCGCTTTTGATCCGGATATTACAATAGGCGTGCCACCAACGGAAAAAGCCGGACAAGTTCCGGCGCAACTGCACGCAAAGACAGGAAAAAATAAAAATCCCGGATCATTTTGCCGCGATCCGGGGCCAGGGGAAGACAAACATGTTTGGCGGTATCGACAAAAGTGTCGACACAAGTGGCGGCCAAGCAAAAAATTCAATATCTGCGTTGCGCTTCATTCCTCGAAATTTCACGTACTACAACTACGCTGCATTTCTCGAAATTTTGCGCGCCTTGATCTTGAACTTTTTGCTTGGCCGCCTAAATAAGCTTCTCAGGGAGCCCGGCTTCAGACTTTGATCATGTGGATTTTGTATTTGCGGATCCGGTAGGCAAGCTGTCTGGGGGTGATGCCCAGGGCCATGGCCGTGTTCTGAAGAACGTAGCGGTTTTCGGAAAGCGCCTGTTTGATCCGTTTTTGCTCCAGGGCTTCGACTTCCTGCTCCAGGGGCATGGTGGTGCCGTCGGGTTCCGGCCCGGAGCCGCGGCCGTCAGCAGCGGGCGGATCAGCCGGATCGGCCCAATGGGAATCAAAGGGCAGATCCTCCGGGCCGATGACCGGAGACTCGGTCATGATCACCAGGCGCTCGACCATGTTGGCCAGTTCCCGGACATTGCCGGGCCAACGATACTCGCTCATCCGGGCAAGGGCCCGGTCCCCGGGTCGAACACTGCGGCCGTATGCCGCGTTAAACTCTTTGAAATAATGGCGCGCCAGCAAAGGGATATCGCTTCTTCTCTCCCGCAGGGGCGGCAGCACAATGGGCACCACGTTTAAGCGCCAGTACAGGTCCTCGCGGAAATTTCCCTGTTTGACCGCCTCAAACAGACTGCGGTTGGTGGCGGCCACCACGCGCACGTCGGCGCCGATGGTCTCGGATGATCCGACGCGCTCAAAGCTTCGCTCCTGGAGCACGCGCAGAAGCTTGACCTGCAGGCCGTGGGGCAGCTCACCGATTTCATCGAGAAACAGGGTGCCGCCTTCAGCGGTTTCAAACCGGCCGGCCCGCCGCACTGATGCACCCGTGAATGCGCCTTTTTCCACGCCAAAAAGCTCGGCTTCGATGAGGTTTTCCGGCAAGGCCGCAAGATTTACGGGCACAAAGGGTTGTTGGGCCCGCTGGCTCTGGTAGTGAAGCGTCTTTGCGATCAGTTCCTTTCCGGTGCCGCTCTCGCCCAGCAAAAGCACGGTGGTGTCAGTGCCGGCAACCTTTCGCACGGATTTTAACGCATGGTGCAGTGCCGGAGAATCGCCGATAATGTTGGGCAGGCTGTAGCGCTCCAGCAGTCGCGAGCGCAGATCCCCACATTCGCGCTCGGTCTTTCGGAAATGGTTCCACAATTTTGTAAACTGGGCGATCAGCGAGGCGACAATGTGCAATACCCGCAGATCATCGTCCACATTGCCCTGCTCTTCGGCGTAGATCCGGTCCACGGTGAGCACCCCGAAGGTCTCTTTTTCCAGGGCCACCGGGATGCACAAAAATGAAATGCCGTTTTTCCGGGGCCGGCAATGGGTCTTGTTTAAAAAGCCCGGGGCCTCGCCGATATTGGGGACAAACATGGACTGGCCCGACTCGATGACCTTTCCCACGATGCCCTCGCCGATACGGTACTTGCCCCGGCGGATCTCGGCCCGGCTTAAGCCATAGGCGGCCACAATTCGGATCCGGACATCCACTGGATCAAGCAAAAACACGCATCCGCGCTGCATCTCAAGGTTGGTGGCCAAAATTTCCATGGCCGCATAAAGGTTCTTTTCCAGGTCAAAAGAGCTGGTCAGCACCCGGCTGACCTCCAGAATCGAGGCCAGTTCCTGGTTTTTGCGCACAAGCGTATTCAATGGACAGCCACCCTCCTTTTACATGGGCGTAAAGGAAAAATCTGGACCTTGATTTTTCTTTGCAAGAATTGCACCATGCGCTTTTCGGCGGCATTCAAACAGATAGACTGCCCTCGGTTTTTACGCAGAAACCCGTCCGCCCGAATAATCCCAACACAGGGATTTACCTGCGGTTGCAAAAATGCTATGAATTTTTCATTTTCCGAACAAAGGAGAGGTGGACCGCATGACCGATGAAAATAACGGCGGAAAGCTTGATCTGTGGGTGACCGAAACCCACAAAAACATGGTCTCTCTGGGCTTTCGCGTGGAGCGGACCCTGTTTTCGGGCACAAGTGCCTATCAGCAGGTAGACGTGGTGGAAACCGCCGGCCACGGGACTCTGCTGCTAAACGACGGCATTGTCATGGTCTCGGAAAGAGACGAGTTTGTCTACCATGAGATGATTGCCCACGTACCCCTGTTTACAATTGCCGAGCCCAAAAGCGTGCTCATCATCGGCGGCGGAGACGGGGGAACGGCCCGGGAGGTGCTCCGGCACAAAAGCGTTGAACGCGCCGTGATGGTGGAAATCGACGAAATGGTAGTGGATGCGTGCAAAAAGCATATGCCATCGCTTTCCTGTGCTTTGGACGACCCCCGCCTGGAGCTGATCATCGACGACGGGGTCAAGTACGCCCAGAACTGCACGGAAACATTTGACGCCGTGCTCATTGACTCCACAGACCCCATCGGCCCGGCCCAGCCGCTGTTTGACCGCTCGTTTTACAAAAATGTGGCAGGCCTGCTTTCGGAAAACGGGGTGATGATTTCCCAGTCTGAATCGCCGTTTTACGATACTGAAATCCAGAATTCCATGTTTTCCAATCAGCGGCCCTTTTTTGAAAAAATCCACATGTACACTTTCTCCACCCTCACCTACCCGGGCGGGCTGTGGAGCTTTGGGTTTGCCTCAAACGGGCTGTGCCCGATCCGGGATTTTGATCCGGAGCGCGCGGCGGCACCGGGCATGGACATGCAGTATTACAATCCAGCGGTCCACCGGGGGGCATTCGCCCTGCCCGGCTTTGTCACAAGGGGCCTGACCGGGCTCATTGACCCGGTGCCATTATAAATCAATTCCAACGTAATCAAGTGCGGAGAATGTCATGAGTATCAATATTGTCAAGAAAATCGATGACCTGGTAAAGGTCAGCACGGTTTTGATCAGTGTTTCGGACAAAACCGGGCTCGAGGACTTTGTGCCCGGCCTGGTAAAGGCCAACCCCAATATCCGGATTTTGTCCACCGGCGGCACGTATAAAAAAATTGAGCAGATCCTGGGCAAAAAAGCCGAAAAGGTGCTCACCCCGGTTTCCGAATACACGGGACAGCCAGAAACCCAGGGGGGACTGGTCAAGACCCTGGATTTCAAGATCTATCTCGGCCTGCTCACCGAAACCCACAATCCGGATCATCAGGCCGATCTCAAGCGCACCGGGGCCGTACCCGTTAACATGGTGGTGGTCAACCTCTACCCGTTTCAGCAGACCATCGAGGCCGCAGACGTCACCCCGGAAAAAGCCCGGGGCAACATTGACATCGGCGGGCCCTGCATGATCCGGGCGGCTGCCAAGAATTTCATCCGGGTGGCCTCTGTGGTGGACCCCAAGGATTATCCCAAAATCCTGGAGGAACTCGAATCCATGGAGTCCATGACATCTCTGGAAACCCGGATCAGCCTGGCCAAAAAGGCCTTTTTCCACACCGCCGGATATGACCAGGCCATTGCCAATTACCTGCGCGAGACCTCGTTTAATGATATCCAGGGTTCATACGAGCAAATACTATAACCGACAAATAAGAAATAAAATAACTTCCCGATTTTACTTAACACTTAAAACTTAAAACTAAACACCGATGGAGTGACCCGAAATGGCTGACGATCTCAAAAAAATGTATAAAACCATCATGGACGATCACTTTCCGCCGCAGATGGAGATCTCCTTTGTGGATGGAAATGACCGCCAGACGCTGTTTTACGAAAAGGTGGACTGGGTGATCGAAGGGGTACGAAAGGGCCTGCGCTACGGGGAAAACCCCGGCCAGGAAGCGGCCCTGTACCGGCTGGCAAACGGCAACCTGGTGCTGGGAGAAACCCGCACCATCGCTCCGGGCCAATACCTGGCCTCAGACATCGAGCTGCTGCAGTCCGGCAAGCACCCGGGCAAAACCAACCTCACGGATGCAGACAACGCCTTAAACATCCTTCGCTACTTCACCGACACGCCGTGCGCCATTATCGTCAAGCACAACAACCCGTGCGGTGCCGCCATATCCGAATCCCTGGCAGATGCCTATGCCAAGGCATACATGGCCGACCGGGTGGCGGCATTCGGCGGCTGCATTGCCGTCAACCGGGCCCTGGACAAGCCCACGGCGGAAGCCGTGGCCAACCAGTACGCCGAGGTGATCGTGGCCCCGGAATATGAAGACGGAGCCATGGACATTCTGGCAAAACGCAAAAACCTCAGGGTGATCCAGATCCAGAACATCGAACGGCTCCAGTCCTTTGTGGGCCAGCGGGTGGTGGAGTTTAAAAGCTTAATTGACGGCGGCCTGATCACCCAGTGGTCATTTGTACCCGAAGCCCGCACCGATGCAGACTTTAAAGTGGCTGAATGCGAATACAAGGGAGAGGTCTACCGCGTCAACCGCCAGCCCACAAAAGACGAAATGGCCGACATCCGGTTCGGCTGGCTGCTGGAATCGGGCGTGACCTCAAATTCGGTGCTCTATGTCAAAGACGGGGCGTCTGTGGGCATCGGAACCGGTGAGCAGGACCGGGTGGGTGTGGCGGAAATTGCCCGGGACAAGGCCTATCGCAAGCTTGCCGACCGCTACTGCTTTGAGCAGCATAACATGCCCTATAACGAGCTGGCCGACGGGGACAAAAAAGCTGAGATCAACGCCCGGGTCAAAGCGGAAAAAGGCGGTCTGACAGGTTCAACCATGGTCAGCGACGCGTTTTTCCCGTTCCGTGACGGCGTGGATGTGGGCCTGCGCGAAGGGGTCACCGCAGTGGTGCACCCGGGCGGCTCCCTAAACGATTACCAGTCCATCGAGGCCTGCAACGAAAACAACGCCACCATGGTGCTTACCGGACAGCGCAGCTTCAAACATTAATCGTCTTGTTCGGGTTCGATCCAGTCGCAGGTGTAGGCCAGTTCGTCGATCCAGGTTCTGTCCCAGAGCCGGACGCGGGTGCAGTAGGCGGCCCGGCCGATTAGGTGAGCGGCCACCGGGGCGGTGAACAAAAGAAACAAAATAGCGGCAAAGGCGCGCAGGGTGGTGCTCAGGTCCATGTAAAACAGAGCCAGGGCCAGAAACATCAGGCCCGAACCCAGCGCGCCCGCCTTGGTGGCCGCGTGCATCCGGATGATGGTATCGGGCAGGCGCAGCATGCCCAGGGCGGCCACAAAGCAGAAGATCCCGCCGGCGAGCATGAAAAAGGCCACCAGATATTGCATCATTTCTCAATCTCCTCCTGGTTTTCGTCAATGCCGCCGCTTCTGGCCAGCCGCTCCCGGAATCGGGCCAGGGCCACGGTGCCCAGAAACGCGATTAAGGCATAGGCAATGGCCACATCCAGAAACGCCTTTTGCTGCCGGTAAATCGAAAGGGCCGCCAGGATGGCCACGATCAGAACCGAGATCAGATCCAGGGCCACGATCCGGTCGGCCTGACTCGGGCCGGCAAACAGCCGGATAAAAGCCAGCAGCACCGCCAGAGCCAGCAGCACCAGGGTGATTTTTGCAGCTGTTTGGACAACAATGCTTTCCACAACCATTATCTGACGGCCTCCAGCACCCTTTTTTCAATTTTTTCCTTGATATCGCTCCGGGCGGTTTCCACATCGTCTAAAAACATCATATGCACATACAGGGTCTTGCGGTCTGCGGAAACATCCAGGCTCAGGGTGCCCGGGGTCAGGGAAATGATATTGGCCACCAGCATGATCTCAAAATCGGTTTTGGCATCCAGGGGAATGCCGATCACTGCGGGTTTTGAAAAATGCCGGGGCGTGATCACATCCCACAGCACCCGGAAATTGGACACCAGCAGAAGCCAGACAAATGTGGCCGCCAGCCGGAGGATATTGATCACCCGGGCAAAATACCCGGAAGGCCCGTACAAGGGGCGGGTGATCCACAAGGCCAGATACCCGATCACAAAACCGGAAACAAACCCGGTCGGGTTGAGCCGGCCCATGATCACGGCAAAGCCGGCGGCCAGAAACAGGTTGAAGACAAACAGGTTGGTCATCTGCCACCTCCGAGTACCGCATCGACATAAATGCCGGGATTCATCAGCTCATGGGCCGCGGAACCGGCCAGATTCACAAACGGCGCCGGCGCAAGGCCCATGGCCAGGGTGAGGATCACCAGCACCACAATGGGCGCATACAGCCAGAAATCGTACCGTTCACGGCCTTGTGCGGCATTTTCCGGTTCCGGCGCCGACTCCGATTCTGCTGCCGGGGCCGGCTTCCAGAAGGCCTCGGCCCATATCTTGGTCATGGAATAGGTTGTCAGCAGTCCCACCACAATGGCTGCGGCCGCAGCCACGTAGGCTTTGGCCTCCAGCCCGGCGCGGATCACCAGAAACTTGGCCCAGAAACCGGACAACGGCGGGAACCCGGCCAGGGAAAACGCGGAGATAAAAAACAGGATCGTGATCAACCCGTGGTTTTTATAAAGCCCCCCGATCCGGGCCAGTTCAAAGGAGCCGGCCTTTTGCCGGCAGACCCCGGAGATCAGAAACAGGTTGGCCTTGACAATCATGTTGTGCACCAGAAAAAACACCGCCCCGGTCAGGGCCAGGGGCGTAAACAACGCCAGACCCAGTATCATATAGCCCACCTGGCTGATGATGTGAAACGACAGAATCCGCCGGATCTCGTAGAATGCCGCCGTGCCCAGCACGCCCACGATCATGGTCAGCACGCCGGCTGCCAGCAGAATCCCGTGGGTATAGGCGATGTCAAAGATAAAAACCAGGGTAAACATCCGGATCAGGGCATAAACGCCAACCTTGGTCAGCAGCCCGGCCATTATGGTCGAAACGGCCACGGGCGGGGTATGATAGGACACGGGCAGCCAGAAAAACAGGGGAAAAATGCCGGCCTTGATGCCAAATGCGGTCATAAACAAGGCGGCCACGGCGGTAAGCAGGCCCTTGTGCTCCACCTGCTGGACTGCAAAATGCAGATCCGCCATGTTTAAGGTCCCGGTCATGCCGTAGAGCAATCCAATGCCCGAGATAAACAGCAGGGTGGCAAACAGGTTGATCATCACGTATTTCACCCCGCCGTCAAGCTGGTCTTTTTCCCCGCCCATGACCAGCAGCCCGAAAGAGGCCATGAGCATGACCTCAAACCAAACGTAGAGATTAAACAAATCGCCTGTTAAAAACGCCCCGCACACCCCGCCGATCAGGATATGCAGCAGGGGCTGGTAACCCACTGCCAGCATGCCGGCGCGAATCTCGGCCCTGGAATAGGCGGTTACCGCAAGGCCCAGGATTGCCGTGACCGCTACGAGAATGGCGCTAAAATGATCGGCTGCCAGGGTGATGCCAAAAGGCGCGGGCCAGGAGCCGATCTGAATTGTCACAATACCGGTTTTGGCCACCCGTGTCAGCAGGGTCATGCAAACCACAAGATGCACCAGGGCCCCGAAAATTGCTGCCCTGCCCTGCAGGCGAAGATGATTTCGCAGGCACAGGGTTATTGCAGCCATGGCAAAGGGCACGATCACCGGAAGAACCACGAGCCAGTTCATGCGCCCTCCCCGCCCGGGCCATGGATACCGGCGACACCGGCCTGCCCGCCGTGTTCTGTATTGCCGCCCTCCTGGGGTTCGGATTCGCGCATGAGTTCGGTCTCCACGGTGGACAGTGCCTGAAAAGCCCGGTAAAACAGAATAAACACAAACGTTAAAAGCGCAAACCCGATGACAATAGCGGTCAGGATCAGGGCCTGGGGCAAGGCGTTTGCCAGGGGCTGGGCGGCCATCACCGCATCCGGATCAATCAGGGGCGGACGGGTCTGGGAAAGCCGGCCGGCCACAAAAATCAGCAGGTTCACCCCGTTGGTGGCCAACACCAGCCCGAAAATAAACCGGATCAGGTTGCCCGAAAGCATCAGGTAAATGCTTGCAGCCGCCATAAAGCCGCAAATCACAGACAGCAGGGTTTCCATGTCAATCCTTTTCCAAATCCTCTGCCAGATCCTCTTCCAGGGCCAGTATCAGGGTCAGAATCGCGCCCAGGACAATGGCATAAACCCCCAGATCAAAGAAAAACGGCGTGCCCACGACCATTTCCCGACCATTGAATTCTGCAATGGTCCACCACAGGCCGGTTAAAAACATCTTTCCCGCAGCCGCGGCCGCCAGCCCGGAGACCAGGGCGGCCAGCATGCCAAAGCCCACCAGCCACAGCGGATCAATCCGGATGGCCCGGCGCACGGATTGCGCCCCTTCTGAAATGGCATACAGGGCAAAGCCCGTGCCCGCCACCAGGGCCCCGGAAAAGCCCCCGCCCGGAGAATTATGCCCGCGCAGCAGCAGATAAACCGAAAACACCAGGATTATGCTCACCAGAAAACGGGTGGCCGTGGCCAGAATCACCGAGCGGGTCATTTGCTGTGCCTCCTTGTGCGGATCAGGGCATAGCCGGCAATGCCGGCGGCGGCCACCACGATGATTTCCCCCAGGGTATCAAAGCTTCTGAAATCCACCAGGATCACGTTGACAATGTTTTTGCCGTGAGCCGCCAGATAGCTGTTTTTCTCAAAAAAATCCGTAAGACTGCGGTCCAGAGGCGAAGACAGCACCGTGAGCATCAGCGTGGTGATCAGAATGCCCGCAGCCGCGGCCAGAGCTCCGTCTGAAAACTTCCGGGCCCGGCCCCGCCTGTCGCCGGAACCCAATGAGGGCAGCCGAAGCAGAATAATGGAAACAATAACCACGGTCAGGGTTTCCACCAAAAGCTGGGTCAAAGCCAGGTCCGGGGCCCCGAAGGTGAGAAAAACAATGGCAATGCCCGCGCCCACAACGCCCAGCGAACAAATGGCCAGCAGCACCGAACGCGTGATCACCACTGCGGCCACGGCAGCCAGGATCACAATAAGCAAAAGCCCCTGCTCCACAGGGGGCATGGTGACTGAAACGGCCAAAAACCCTTCCATGCCCCGGATATAGCTCAAAGCGGCCACCATGACAAAGGCGGCCACCACAATGAAAAAATAACGGTGCAAAGATCCGTTTTGCACAATCCGGTTCTGGGCCTTGCCTGCGGCGGCCACCGCGTTGATCATCTTTTCATATAATTGCGAGGCATCCAGGGAAAGGGCCGCATACACCGCGCACACCCCGCGGTTGACCCGTTTGCGGTTGACATACAGGGCCGCGCCCATGGCAAAAGTCAGCACGCTTAAGGCAAGAGGGTCGTTGATGCCGTGAAAAATGGCGAACTCGACATATTTTACGGGCTCATGAATGGCATTGACTGCGGGGTTGATCAAAACCCGGCCCACAAATTCCGGCACAACACCGAAAAAGATGGTAATGCCCCCCAGTATCATCGGGCCGGCCCACATGCGGATGCCGGCTTCTTTGGTCTCCAGATGAATCCCGGCCCGATCCGAAAGAAACGGCCGGATTAAAAAAACACCGGCCACGGCTGTCATCAAACCGTTTGCCAGCACTGCCGCGGACGCGGCCAGCCCGGGCATCATGGTTTCGGCCAAAACGCCCTTGTACATGATCTCCTTTCCGATAAACCCAAAAAACAGCGGAAAACCGGCCATGGAAAGGCAGGCGGCAAAAGCGGCAAACCCGGTAAACGGCATGGAACGGGCCAGAGCGTCGAGATTGTCAATTTCCCGGGTGCCGGTTTGATGATCAATAATGCCGGCCACCAGGAAAAGTGCGGACTTATACAGGGCATGGACCAGCAGAAAAGTCAGCACTGCCGTCATCGAAGGCGTGCTTTGACCGCCGAGCAGCATGGTCATGATCCCCAGGGCCGCCACCGTGGTATAGGCCAAAATCTTTTTGAGATCCGTCTGCCCCAAAGCGGTAAAAGCGCCCAGCACGGCCGTGAAACCGCCCACAAGCACCAGGGTGGCCTCCCAGGCTGCAGTGCCGCCCAAAATGGGATGAAACCGGGCCAGCAGATAGATCCCGCCCTTGACCATGGTGGCCGAATGCAGAAACGCGCTGATGGGCGAAGGCGCGGCCATGGCATTGGGCAGCCAGAAATGGAAGGGAAACTGGGCCGACTTTGTAAACGCTCCGGCAAACAGCAGCACCAGGATGGGGGTGTAGAGCCCATGGGCCTGCAGATCGTCTGCGGCATTGACCATCTGCGAAATCTCGTATGTGCCCGAGGCCATCTGCAAAAGCAAAAATCCCGCCAACAGGGCCAGGCCCCCCGCGCCCGTGACCAGAAGCGCCTGGCGGGCGCTTTTGCGGGATTTTTCATGCTCGTGCTCAAATCCGATGAGCAGATAGGAAAATATGGTGGTCAGCTCCCAGAACACAAACAGGGCAATGGCGTTGTCTGCGGTGACCAGGCCCAGCATGGAGAGCATAAAGGCGTGGAGAAAGAAGAAAAACCGGCCGGTGCGCGCATGGCCGTGCAGATAGTCCACGGAATAAATGCTGACAAAAAATCCAATGCCCGTGATAATCAGGACAAACAAAAGGCTTAACCCGTCGATCATCAGCGACAGGTCCACGCCCAGAGCCGGCACCCAGGAAATGGCCGCGCGATAGCTGCGGCCGGCCATGACCCCGGGAACCAGGCCCAGTGCGGCGGCAAACAGGGCCAGGGGCAGCAGGGCAGACAGCCTGGCAGCCAGGTAGGTATGATTGTCTGACAAATGCGTGCTCATTTAAGACAATCCGCCCCTAAACGATATCTCCGAGCCGGCGCACCGTGATCATGTTTGTGGTGCCGGCCTCCCACATGGGATGGCCCGCGGTGATCACCACGAGATCGCCCTTTTTGGCATGCCCCTTTTCAATGGCGAATTCCGAGGCCCGGTCAAACATTTCATCCGTGTCTTTGGTGTAATCCATGAGCCCGGGCAGACACCCCCAGTAAAGGGCGAGCTGGCGCACGGTCCGGATATCCGGGGATACGGCGATGATCCGGCTTTTCGGACGAAACCGGGCGATCTGGTGAGCGGTGTAGCCGCTTTTGGTTGTGGCGATAATGGCCCGGGCCGCCAGGTGATCGGAAAGAATGCAGGTGGCATGGGCCACGGATTCGGAAATCCGGGTCTGGAGAATTTCCTGAAAGGATTTTTCGTATGGGTATTTTTCCTCTGTGACCTTGGCAATGCGGCTCATGTATTCCACGGCGCGCACCGGGTGGTTGCCTGTGGCGGTTTCTTCTGAAAGCATCAGGGCGTCGGCACCGTCTAACACCGCGTTTGCCACATCCGTTGCCTCGGCCCGGGTCGGGCGCGGGGAGTCGAGCATGGAGCGCAGCATCTGGGTGGCGATGATCACCGGCTTTCCGGCCTCATTTCCCTTTTTCACCAGCATTTTCTGGGTGCCGGGCACGTTTTCCAGGGGGATTTCCACGCCCAGGTCCCCCCGGGCCACCATGATCCCGTCTGAGACGTCCATGATGTTGTCAATATCCTTTAGGGCCTCATGCTTTTCGATCTTGGCGATCACCGGGGTGCTGCAGCCGGCATGGGAGATGATCTCCTTTGCCTGGCGCACGTCCTCGGAATGACGCACAAAGGACATGGCCACATAATCCACATCCTGGGAAAGGCCGAAGGCAAGATCGGCCTTGTCCTTTTCCGTAATGGCCGGGGTTCGCACAGAGCCGGAAGGCAGATTGATGCCCTTGTGAGATGTCAGTGTGCCGCCTGTGATCACTTCACAGTGCACTTCGGTTTTGGTAATCCGGGTGACCACCATTTCCATGAGCCCGTCTGCCAGCAAAATGGTGTCGCCGACAGAAACATCTTCCGGCAGGTGAGGATAGCTCACCGACACCCTGTTGCCCTGCCCGGCTTCGGCCTCGATGGTGGTCAACACCAGGGTTTCCCCGGTTTTTAGATGAATGCCCGGGGGCTGAACCTCTCCCACGCGGATCTTGGGCCCCCGGAGATCCTGGAGAATGGCCACGGGCACCCCGGTTTCCTCAGAGGCGGTGCGCACCATTTGGATCATTTCCGCATGGTTTTCCCGGCCGCCGTGGGAGAAATTGAGCCGGGCCACGCTCATGCCGGCATGGATCATGCGCGTAAGGATATGTACATCCGCGCAGGCCGGTCCGATGGTGCAGACGATTTTGGTCTTTGACATGGATTCCCTTCGGGGAGTTTAAGGTTCAGGGTTCAAGGCTCAGCCCAGGTAGACGGCCAGCTTGTCGCGGGCCGCGTCCACGTGCTGGAACGTAACCCGGGCCAGGTCTTTGGGCTTTAATTCCACACCGGCAGATACGGGCAGCCGGGCTTCCATGAGATAGTCCTTGAGCAGGATGGTATAGCCGTTGCGCCGCCTGTCCAAAACAATGGCTTCTGCCTTGCTGCCGATCATGCCCTCAAGGTATTTGAGAATCCAGAACCGCGTCCGGCGGTTTTGCACCAGCCGGGCCTGGGTCAGGGGCGGCTGTAGCAGCTGAAGAATCTCCTCGATCTCCGAATCGGTATAGCCCTGTTCCAGGCCCAGGCATGCCCTGAGCTGCCGCTGGGAGACCAGGTCGAAATACTTGCGTATGGGAGACGTGGCCGTGGTATAGGCGTCCAGGCCAAGGCCCGAGTGGTGATCGGCCCGGGTGCCCAGAATCACCCGGGACAGCATCCGGCGCTGCATCCAGTTCTGAAACAGGGTTCCCTCGTCTGTGCCGGAATACAGCCGGCCCCGGGGATGGTTCTGGGCCCGGAAAATCGCCGGCATCTGCTTTTCCCCCAGAAACCGGGCCATGACCCAATTCGCCATGATCATCATTTCGGCCACCAAAAGCCGTCCCGGGCTCTCCCGGTCCAGGACCCGCACCCGGATGTCATCTGCGCTGCACACCCGCAGGTGCAGCTCCGGCAGCAGGATCTGCACGGCCCCGTTTTCCAGCCGCTGTTTTTTAAAGGCCTGCGCTGCTGCATGCAGCGCGCAGATGCGTTCATCGCTTTGGGCCACGGCATCTGCCTCGGAGTAGCTCATCTGCCGGCTGACCCGGATCACCGAAGGCACAATTTCATAATCCACAACTTCGCCGTGGGGGGTGACAGTAAAAAATGTGCTGATGGCCGGCCGCCGTTTTCCCTCCATCAGGCTGCAGACGTCTTCTGCCAGAGTGGCGGGCAGCATGGGAATTTTCAAATCCGGCATGTAAATCGAGGTGCCCCGGGAGATGATCTCCTGGTCGATTGCCCCGCCCTTTTCCACCCGTGCGGCCACATCCGAGATATGCACGCCAATGCGCAGGTTTTTGCCGGCTTTCTGCACACTTAAGGCATCATCATAGTCCATTGTGCCCTGGCCGTCGATAGTGATGATATCCAGGTCGGTCAGGTCCCGGCGTTGGGCTTCCTCGGGTATTTGATCCGCTGTGCCTTCCAGTTCTGCGGCATGTTCCAGAACCGGGCCGGGAAATTCCAGGGGGATCTCATAACGGTAAAGATCCAAATTCTCGTGGGCCTGCCAGTGGCCGGCGCGCACCATCACCGGAAATATGGACTCTGCACTGTCCACGCCGGCCCGGGTAAGAATGGCCCGGGCGGTGGTCTGCCGGGAACTTTCCTTGCCGTAGAGATAGTAAGACTTGAGCAGATCAATGATTTCCGGATCCGCATCCGGAGGCGCGCTGCCGTTGTTTAACACCGCGCGCATCCACTGGCCGCCTTCTTCAATGAGCCGCTGCCGCCGCTGCTCGGCCTCCTGGCGGGCAATGTTGTTTTCCACCACCTCTTCGGAATGGGGATAAAACCAGTCGTGGCTGAATTTAAAATAAATGCGGTTTTCAAAAAAGGCCCGGATCACGGCTGATTCCTGATCGCTGTCAGGCTGGCCGGAAAAGCAAAATGATGTCATGGTATCCAGGTCGATCCATTCCTCCAGGCTGTGGACGGCTTCCCAGATCTCCCTGATGTCAATGTGGGCTCTTAAGGCCTGCCTTCGCTGGCCGATGATTTTCAGCGACTCCACCATTTGATCGCGGCCCTGGGAGAGTTTAAGCGCTGTGCGCGAGACATGGGAAAGCCGTGCAGCCTTCTGATTGATCTCCCGGTTGTTTTCATTTAACAGCCGCAGCCGCTCGTCTTTTTCCTCCAGGACCGCGGCGCAGATAATGCGCTGCTGGTCAATATATTCCACAACCGTTCCGGGTTCCATAAATTCCTGTCGGTGTAAATTATAAGTTTTAAATGAAAAACATACTGGCTGCCGCCGGGGCGGCCATATCATGACAATAAGGAAGTCCTTCGGTCAGGGTCAGTTTTTTCGCTCCTGACCATTTTTACTTAAAAATGCGCAATGTCGCTTCGATAACCGAATTCCGACCCTGGACGCCTTAAATCCATTCTTTTTTTCTTCAATATACACATTAATCCGGGCAGGCACAAGGACAGTCCGTATAAACAGCCAAACCCGGCCAGACGGGTCGACAATGCACAAATCCTTGTTATAGTTGAGGCCATACAGACAACTGTACATCAATGCATCCATTTCAAGGAGGCGGCAATGATATCGAGGCGTTTGACAGTTTTTGCTGCGGGGCTGACCGCGGCTTTTGTGATTTTGAGTGACAGCATTGCCCTTGCCCAGCAGGGCAGCTACAACGGCTGGCACATGGGCCCGGGAATGATGGGCGGATACGGCATGATGGGATGGTTCGGCGGCATATTTACCCTCGTGGTCTGGATTCTGATCATTGTGGGCCTGGTTTTGCTCATCAAATGGCTTGTGCAAAGCACCCGATCCGAGCCGGGCGGATTATCCGGAACCGGGGTTGCCACGTCCAGGGCCCTGGAAATCCTCAGGGAGCGGTATGCCAGGGGAGAGATCGACAAGGCCGAATTCGAAGAAAAGAAAAAGGATCTGAGCTCGTAATAATACCTACTGGCGCTGGACAATAAAGGAAATCACCCGGTTGCCTTCGACTTCCTTGACGGTGACCACGAATTTTCCGATCACGATCTGCTCCTGTTCCCGGGGTATCCGGCCGATCTGCTCTAAAATAAATCCGGTAAAAGTCTCATAGGAGGACGAATCCGGAATATTCATGCGCAGCCTGGCATTGACGGTCTCAATGTCAGCCGAGCCCAGCACCAGCCATTCCTTGTCCCGGATCTTGACCACCGGGGGCTTGACAATGTCGGTTTCATCCACGATATCGCCCACAATGGCTTCGAGCACGTCTTCAAGGGTCACCAGGCCGCAGACCTCGCCGTATTCATTGACCACGATGGCGGCATGCTCCTTTTTTCGCTTGAACTGGTTGAGCAGCTGGTCGATCTTCTTGTGCTCGGGCACAAAATACGGAGCGCGCATGATCTTTTCGATGTCCACCCCGGTTTCAGTGCGGATTTCCTGCTTAAACAGATCCTTGACATTGACTATCCCCACCACTTGATCAATATTGCCCTCGATCACCGGAATCCGGGTAAATCCGGACTCCAGGATTTTTGCCAGGTCCGGCTCCCGGCCCCGTTCGAGCACGAACATGTCCGCGCTCGGGGTCATGATCTCCGAGACGTTGATGTCATCGAGCTTGATGATGTTGTAGATCAGCTCGCGCTCCTCGGGATTGATCTGGCCGCCTTCATGCACCACATCCACAAACGTAATCAGTTCGTCTTCTGTCACCGGCGGCGTGCCACGGGCCGCACCGGCCAGGCGCGGAATGAAATTTAAGATCCAGATCACGGGCAGAAACACGTAGGACAGCCAGAAAAGCGGCAGAATCACTACCCGGGCCACAGCCACGTTGTGCTGGGTGGCCACGGTCTTGGGAAAAATCTCGCCAAACACCAGGATCAGAAAGGTCATGATCCCGGTGGCGATGCTTACGGCGTTGCTGGACAAATAATGCATGGCAACAGCCGTGGCCAAAGACGAGGCCCCGATGTTGACCAGGTTGTTGCCGATCAAAATGGTGGACAGCAGCCGGTGGGGGTCTTCTTTCATCCGGAAGATCAGATCGTTGATCCGGCCCCCGGAATTGCCCAGATACCGGGCCTTGGTTTTGCTGATGGAAAACAGTGCGGTCTCAGATGATGAAAAAAAGCCAGAAAGCACTACCAATACCGCCAGTATGACAAATTGTGGTGTCATGTTTCGTTTTGCTCCTGTGCCCCGGCTGGTGCAGGGGGCTCAAGCTTGCCGGTTTTCAGATACACATCCCGCTGGGGGAAAGGAATGATGATGCCATTTTCTCTGAATTGCTTGTCAATATCGCAGCGCACATCGGTTTCCACGACTAAAAACCAGTCAATGTGCACCCAGAAACGAAGTTTGAAAATCAATGCGCTGTCGCCGAAATCCGAAAACAACACCTCCGGGTGGGGCCTGCGCAGGATCCGCGGATGCTGGTAGGCCACGTCCATTAAAAGCTCCCTGACCAGCCCCACATCCGAACCATAGGCCACCCGTACCTCCACGGTCCTTCGCACCCGGGCGTCGCGAAAACTCCAGTTGGTGACCAACTGGCTGATAAAATCCGAATTGGGAATGATCAGCTCGGCATTGTCAAAGGTACGCACCTGGGTGGAGCGGACATTGATCTCCCGGACAGTGCCCCAGATATCGCCGATTTCAACGACGTCGCCCACCTGGATGGGACGTTCGAACAGCAGGATAATGCCGCTTAAAAA
>JAGTVF010000259.1 GCA_018224315.1 Desulfobacterales bacterium
CGGGGAAACCGGAACCGGCAAGGAGCTGCTGGCCCGTGCCATCCATGATCTAAGCCCCAGAAACAAGGGGCCTTTTATGGCGGTCAACTGCGGGGCCCTGCCGGATACACTGCTGGAATCGGAATTGTTCGGCTACAAAGCCGGCGCGTTTACCGGTGCCAACCAGGACAAGCCCGGCCGGTTTGCCCGGGCCAACGGGGGTACGCTTTTTCTTGATGAAATCGGCGATATCAGCCCGGCCCTCCAGGTGCGCCTGTTGCGGGTGCTGCAGGAAAAACAGGTGGAACCCCTGGGCGGCACCGCGCCCGTGGAAGTTGATGTGCGGGTGATTGCCGCCACCCACCAGGACCTGGAAAAAATGGTGGCGGACGGAGAGTTTCGGCAGGACCTGTTTTACCGGATCAATGTGATCAAAATCGACATTCCGCCCCTGCGAAAACGCAAAGAAGACATCCCGCTGCTGGTGAGTCACTTTATCGAGCGGTTCAACCGGATGCAGGCCAGGGCCGTCAAGGGCGTGAGCGGAGAAGCCATGGCCCTGCTCATGACACATGATTACCCGGGAAACGTCCGGGAACTGGAAAACCGTATCGAGCATGCATTTGTGCTATGCGAAAACGGATGGATTGAGCCCCGGCACCTGCCCGAGGGTGGCGGCAGCATCAAAGCCTCAGGCAGCACGGCAGCAAATTTTCAGGATGCGGTCAATGCCTTCGAGGCCCAGCTAATCCGGGAAGCCATGCGGGAAAACGGCTATAACAGGCTGAAAACGGCACGCAGTTTGGGCATTCACAAAACCACCCTGTTTCGGAAAATGAAATCTTTGGGTATTGCGTTTCCCGAATATGACGGGCGCAATCGAATGGCCGAATAATTTGCAAAACTGCAACGCCGTAAATGAATACAAGTGCACGACTGCAGCCCAAGAGGAGTCCGGAGTTATCCGTAACATTGGACAACATTTCGGAATTAAATATTATTTTATCAATCGGCGCAAATGGCATGCATTATGCTTCAGTCTGCAAAAGACTGGAGGTGAAATGGCAATGAAGCTTGCCCTGGCAGTATGGAACGACAGGATATCCCCGGTATTTGATGTATCCCGGCAATTGCAGATCATGGAGGTGGAAGACGGCCGGGTGATCAATTGCGTTGCCGTGCATTTTGCAAACGATCACCCCGTGCACAAGGTGCAGCGGCTGCTTGACATGGAAGTTGACATCCTGCTCTGCGGAGCGGTTTCCCGTCAAATGGCCGCCATCCTGGATTCTTATGGAATCCGGCGGCATGATTTCATTGCCGGCGATATTGGGAAAGTCGTTGATGCCTATATCCGGGGAGCCCTTCCCAGTGCCGAGATGAGCATGCCGGGCTGCTTTTCCAGACGCAACCGGAGACGCGCCAAAAACCGAAAAGGAAAGAGACAAAAATGAAAATCGCGGTTTCTGCAACAGGCAACACACTGGACTCAGATCTGGACGCACGGTTTGGCCGCGCGGCCTGCTTTATTCTGGTGGACCCGGACAACCTGTCTTTCGAGGTGGTTGAAAACACACAGAATCTCAATGCAGCTCAGGGTGCCGGCATTCAGGCCGCCAAAACCGTTGCCGACCAGGGCGTCGATGCGGTGCTGACGGGCAACTGCGGACCAAAGGCGTATGCTGTTCTGGAACAGGCCAAAATCCCTGTTATCACGGGCCTTTCAGGCAGTGTCAAAGAAGCGGTGGAACAATACAAAAAAGGCGGGCTTTCCGCTGCAGCAGGGCCCAATGTCAACGGCCACTGGATGTAACCAACACAACAAACAAGGAGAATGTATATGAAATTTGCCATCCCTCTGGCAAACGGCAAACTTACGGCGCACTTCGGCCATGCTCAGCAATTTGCGCTCATTTCAGCGGAAAACAATCAGGTGCAGGACAAACAGGTCCTGGTACCGCCCCCCCATGAACCGGGGGTGCTGCCCAAATGGCTGGCCGACCAGCAAGTGGATGTGGTGCTTGCCGGCGGCATGGGAAACAAGGCCATTGATCTGTTTTCCCGGGCCGGCATCCGTGTGGTTACCGGTGCCCCGGTGGACGAACCCGAGGCCCTGGTAACCCAATATCTCAACAGTTGCCTGGAGACAGGAGACAATGCATGCTCCGGCGGTGGGGGCCAAAAAGAAGGCCACCAGTGCCGGCATTGAAAATAAAGGATTTACCCATGATCATCAGCGTGGCAAGCGGCAAGGGCGGAACCGGCAAAACAACCGTGGCAACAAGCCTCGCCCTGGCCATCGGCAATTCAGCACAATTGATGGACTGTGACGTGGAAGCGCCCAACGCACACCTGTTTCTCAAACCCGTACTGGAGCCGGAAGAAAGTGTGTTTATGCCGGTGCCCGTGGTGGATGAAGACAAATGTACCATGTGCGGGCTTTGCGCGGAAATCTGCCAGTTCAACGCCATTATCACCATTGCCGACACCGTAATGACAT
Source organism: Desulfobacterales bacterium (assembly GCA_018224315.1). Lineage (GTDB taxonomy): Bacteria > Desulfobacterota > Desulfobacteria > Desulfobacterales > Desulfosalsimonadaceae > Desulfosalsimonas. The sequence goes on from JAGTVF010000259.1 coordinate 2,480, forward strand.
TTCCCGAATTATGCCACGGATGCGGGGGATGTCAGGCAGTGTGCCCGGCAGGGGCAATCGGGGAAGGCAAAAGAACCATTGGCATTATCGAGCAAGGCCGTTGCAATGACCTGGAGTTTGTCCACGGACGCCTCCGCATCGGCGAAGCCATGGCACCTCCCTTAATCCGGCAGATTCGTTCCCGCATCAAACCGGAAAAAACAGCTATCATCGATGCCCCGCCGGGCACTTCCTGCCCGGTCATCGCTGCGGTCCAGAACACGGATTTTGTTGTCCTGGTCACCGAGCCCACACCCTTTGGGTTAAACGACCTGCAGCTGGCCGTGGAAACCATAAAAATTCTTGAAATTCCCTGCGGCGTGATCATCAACCGCTCGGATATCGGAGATGACCGGGTGGCAGATTACGCAGCCGCCGAAAACCTCCCGGTTCTAATGGAGATCCCCTATGAACGGGGCATTGCAGAGGCCTATTCCCGGGGCGAACCCCTGGTGGAAAGTTTTCCGCAATGGCGGCAAAGATTTGCCACGCTCTATGAAAAGATTTGCCAACTTGCGACCGGGAGGGAACAATGAAGGAACTGGTTGTCATCAGCGGAAAAGGCGGCAGCGGGAAGACCAGCATCACGGCGGCTTTGTCCCAGCTGGCCCACAAGCCCGTGCTCTGCGACGCAGACGTGGATGCGGCCGACCTGCACCTGATTCTGTCACCAAAGATCAGGGAAAGCCACGAATTTATGGCCGGGCATACAGCCTCCATCGTCAAAGAACGGTGCACCGAATGCGGCAAATGCCTGGAATTGTGCCGGTTTAATGCCATCAGCGCGGATTTCGTGGTGGATCCGGTAGCCTGCGAGGGCTGCGGGGTTTGCTATTATTTCTGCGACGACAAGGCCATTGATTTTCCGGAAAATCATTCCGGCAACTGGCACATATCCGACACCCGCTACGGCACCATGGTCCACGCGCGCCTGGGCATTGCCGAGGAAAATTCCGGCAAACTGGTCAGTCTGGTGCGCAAACAGGCAGCGCAAATGGCCGAAGCAGAACGCTGCGACATGGTGCTCACTGACGGCCCGCCCGGAATGGGCTGTCCGGTTATTGCCGCCATCGGCGGGGCCGCCGGGGTGTTGATTGTCACCGAACCGAGCCTGTCGGGCCGCCATGACATGCAGCGGGTGGTGGAACTGGCCCGTCACTTTTCGGTGCCGGCAATGATCTGTATCAACAAATACGATTTAAATGAATCCATTTCCCGGGAAATCCGGCAATACGCCAAAGACAATCAATTGCCCTGCGTGGGGCAGATCCCCTTTGATCCGGCCATGACCAAATCCATGGTCCAGGCCCGGACCCTGTTTGAATATGATGACAAGGCCCCGGCCTGC
>JAGTVF010000260.1 GCA_018224315.1 Desulfobacterales bacterium
CCCGGCATCGGAGAGGCCCGGGCCGAAGATATCGCCCGGCAGTGGCAGCATCACAGAAGCATTGCCGATATCATGGAATTTCTTCAGCAGCACGGCATCGAAGCCGCCTATGCCGGCAAGATCTTTAAGCAGTACGGCATTGAGGCCATGGACGTGCTCACCGGCGATCCTTTCCGGCTGGCAGAAGACCTGCCCGGCCAGGGCTTTGTGATTGCCGATGCCATTGCTCGCCATACGGATCTGCAGCCGGACCCGGACGTCCGCGCCGGGGCCTGTATCGAGCATCTGCTCCATCAAAGCGCGGCTGCCGGCCACATGTTTTGCCCTGAAAACGAGCTGTATCGACAGCTTGAACAAAAATTCGCAGTCAATGACCAAACCGCCGAACAGGGCCTTCAACAATTGGCTGCAGCCGGCAGAGTGCATATAACAAAGGCCAATGAGGCAGTTGGCCAGTCCAATAACAGCGGCCGGCATATCTATCTGCCCCGGCTCCATGAAGCGGAAACCGGCATTGCCGCTCACCTGTCTGCCATGATGAGCGTCTGGCCGGAAACGGTCTGCCGGAATTGGCCGGCATCGGCGGAGGAAATCCAGGACCGGTTTGCCGTCCGGCTTTCCAAAGAGCAGAAACAGGCCCTGGAGGGAGTGGTGACCGCTCCGGTATCCGTGATCACCGGCGGGCCGGGCACCGGCAAAACCACCCTGGTCCAGTGCATTGCCGCGGTTTTCAAACATGCGGGCCTCCGGGTATGCCTGGCAGCGCCCACGGGCCGGGCTGCCCGGCGTTTGACGGAAATCACCGGCAAAAACGCCCACACCATCCACAAACTGCTGGGCTATCATTTTGAAACCGGCTGTTTTGAAAAGTCCCGGGATGATCCGGTTGAGGCCGATGTGCTCATTGTTGACGAAGCCTCCATGATCGATGCCGAGCTGATGTATCACCTGGTCTGCGCCACGCGGTTAAATGCCCGGCTCATCCTGGTGGGGGACGTATTTCAGCTGCCGCCGGTGGGGCCGGGAAACGTACTGGCTGATATTATTGAATCCAGCCGCATCCCGGTTCATTTTTTAACCGAAATCTTCCGGCAGGCCGCCCGAAGCGCCATTGTCCGCAATGCCCACAAAATCCGCTGCGGTCGTCTTCCTGAACCCGAAATCATTGACGCAGACACCAGCGGGCAGGAATTTTGCTTGCTCGAAGCCCACACTCCCGAGCAGGCTGCAGAAGCCATAGTGGGGCTGGCCACCCAAACCCTGCCCGATATTTACGGTTTTGACCCGGTCCAGGACATCCAGGTGGTTTCGCCCGTGCACAAAGGCGCGGCCGGCACCATCAGCTTAAACCGAAGCCTGCAGAAAGCCTTCAATTCCGGCAGAAAAGGGATCCGGGCCCTGGATCACGAGTTTTGCGTCAATGATCGTGTCATGCACCTGAAAAACAATTATGCCAAGGAGATCTTTAACGGCGACATCGGTATCATCACCGGCATGGAGGGAGCCGGGCCGGTTCTCCGGGTGGATTATGACGGCCGGCAGGTTTCCTATGAAGCCGATGAACTCGATGAACTCACCCTTGGATACGCCATTACCGTTCACAAATCCCAGGGATCGGAATACCCGGCAGTAATCCTGCCTGTGATCACCCGGCACTATGTCATGCTCCAGCGCAACCTGCTGTATACGGCCATCACCCGGGCCAGGCACCTGGTGGTGCTGGTGGGCAATGCCAAGGCCATCGGCGTTGCCCTGAAAAACGACAAGCCCGCCAGGCGGCTTTCAAATCTTGCATCGGATCTGAAGGCCTGCGGTCCGTAGAAAACGGGCCGGGGATTTTGTATTGCACCGCGCAGGCAGATTGGGTATGTTTTGTTTTTACATCAAACCTTAAAGGAACTGGTAACAATATGAAAAAAGTGGTTGTTATTTTCATTTTCGGATTTTTGTCCATATGCATGGCAGCCCCGTCCCATGCCGAAACCCGCTATATCAGCGACATGATGGAAATCACCCTTCGCACCGGACCGGGTCTGAACTACCGGATCATCAAGATGCTCAACTCCGGCCAGACCGTGGAGACTTTGGAGTCCGAGGAAAACTGGACCCGGGTCCGCCTTTCCGATGACACCACAGGCTGGGTGTTTTCCCGATATATTACCCGTTCCAAACCCAAAAGCCTGTTGGCCGACTCCCTGCAGAAGGAAATCGGGCCCTTGCGCACAAAGGTCAAATCCCTGACCGAGGAAAACCAGCGGCTAATTCAACGCAATCAGGAAATGGCCGAAGAACTCGAAGAAACCCGGGAGCAACTGGAAAACCTTCAAAACGAATATGCCACCCTTCAGGAGGACTCCGGGGATTACCTGAAGCTCAAAGACGAACACGCCAGCCTCACAAAAACCCTGGAAGAGAAAAACCAACGGATCCAGACCCTGGAAAAACAGGTATCAGACGCGTTTTTCTCTGCGGGTCTCAAATGGTTTCTGGCCGGTGCCGGGGTTCTGGTGCTGGGAATGATCATCGGAAACCGGATCGCCTCCAGGAAAAAACGGCCCGGGCTGCGATAAACAAAAGAGCTTATTTATGGAACACCGATTTGACTTTCTGGTCATCGGAAGCGGGGTTGCCGGTCTTTTGTTTGCCCTCAAAACCGCGGTCCACAGCCGGGTGGCCATTGTCACCAAAAAGGGACTCACAGACAGCAACACGGTTTACGCCCAGGGCGGCATTGCTGCGGTGCTGGATCCGGATGACACGTTTGAATCCCATGTTGCCGACACCCTGGCCTCGGGCGACGGGCTGTGCAACCCAAACGTCGTGGAAATGGTGGTTTGCTCAGCCCCTGAACGGATCCGGGAGCTGACAGAAATCGGCGTGGGCTTTAACCAAAGCATCGACGGCCGGCTGGAACTGGACCTGTGCCGGGAAGGCGGACACGGATTTAACCGGATCGTGCATGTGGATGATCTTACGGGCCGGGCCGTGGAAGAAGCCCTGGTCAAAAAGGCAAGGCAGCATGACCGCATTGAGATATTTGAAAACCACATTGCCATTGACCTAATCACCCGTTCCACCCGGCTAAAGCGCGGCCAGACCATCACCGGACATGAGGACCAATGCTACGGCGCATATGTGCTCAAACGCGAAACCGGTGAAATCCACACTTTTCTGGCGGGTATCGTGGTCCTTGCCACGGGCGGCTCCGGCAAGGTTTATGCCTATACCAGCAACCCGGATATCGCCACAGGCGACGGCATTGCCATGGCCTACCGGGCCGGGGCGGCCGTGGCCAACCTGGAATTTGTCCAGTTTCACCCCACCTGCTTGTTTCATCCTCGGGCCAAAAATTTCCTGATTTCTGAAACCGTCCGGGGAGAGGGCGGAATTTTGCGCAATGCCGACGGCCGCGCCTTTATGGCCGACTATACCCCGCAGCGGGAACTGGCCTGCAGAGATGTGGTGGCCCGGGCCATTGACTCGGAGCTCAAGAAACGCGGCGATGAAGCCGTTTTTCTTGACATCTCCCACCGGGATCCGGAATTTGTGCGCACGCGCTTTCCGCATCTGTATGCCAAATGCCTGGAATTTGGTTTTGACATGACCCGCCAGGCCCTGCCCGTTGTGCCGGCGGCCCATTACATGTGCGGAGGGGTGTCCACGGACATCCACGGCCAAACCAGCATCCAGCATCTTTACGCCATTGGCGAAACCGCCTGTACGGGACTGCACGGGGCCAACCGCCTGGCCAGCAATTCCCTTCTCGAAGGCCTGGTCTACGCCCACCAGGCGGCTGTCCGGGCCGGAGAGGAAATCAGGCAGGCCGGTTTTGATGATATCGCCGATATCCCGGTGTGGGATGATCTGGGCACCATGGACAGCGATGAAGCCATTGTCATCACCCACACCTGGAATGAAATCCGCAGGCTCATGTGGAATTACGTGGGCATCGTGCGTTCCGACAAACGCCTGGCACGGGCCCGGCGCAGAATCGAGATCATCACCGACGAAATCCAGGAATACTACTGGAACTTCAAGGTTACCCCCGACCTTATTGAACTGCGCAACATCGCCATCGTGGCTGAACTGGTTATCCGGTGCGCCATGCACCGCAAGGAAAGCCGCGGGCTTCACTACAACATCGCATATCCGCATAAAAACGACCAGCGCTGGAAAAAAGACACGGTGCTGCGGCGCCCGTTTTTGGGATGACCCGGCAGATCCATCGCCCAAAGCATGCCTGCGGGAAAATTTTTGCAGGAAACCCGGATTGCAGTTATAGTAGGCAGGATTGAAAACACCACGGCCATTGTACCTGCCGGTACACCCGGCAAAGCGCGGAAACCGGAGAGATTAAAACCATCCATGAAACACACAAGCGCCCAGATATCCTGCGGACTCAAGATTGCCGGCTGCCCGGAGAACGCTGTGGACAGTGCCCCGGAACCCAAAACCGTGGCATCCGCACCCGAGCGCATTGCCCTGCTCAAAGCCCGGCTGCTCAAATCCAAAGGCGACCGGGTCAACATTGGCACTCCCCTTTACGAAGACAAGCAAAACACCGATATCCTATTTGCCGCCCCCGGGGCTGGAACAATCGAAGATATTGTCTACGGACCCAGACGTGTTATCCGCGAGATTGTCATCCGGCTCGACAAGGAGCAAACCGCTGAAGCGTTCACCCCGTATCCGGCAGAAAAACTCGCCGGGATAACCCCCGGCGCCCTGACCGAAATTTTGTTAAAATCCGGGGTATGGCCGCTTCTAAGAGATATTGTCTACCGGAAGGTGGCCGACCCGGGCCAAAGCCCTGCGGCTATCTGGGTGGCGGCCACCAACCAGGATCCGTTTCACCCGCCGCCGGACACCTGGCTGCAAAGCCCGCAGGACAGGCGTTTTTTTCAGACCGGCATCAAGGCCCTGGAAATTTTGAGCAGCCGCGTGTTTGTCTGCTGCGCTGCAGATACCGGCACTGGCGATGCGCAAATTGAAAACAGGATCACCCATCGGGTCTTGCGCGGCTATCCCTTTGATGATCCGGCCGTGGTCCATTATCATGTCAAGACCCGGCCGGAGGACAATCATGCCTGGTTTGTCAACGGCCAGGACGTGCGCCTGATCGGCGAGTTTCTGGAAACCGGAAGATTTCCGGTCCGGCGCACGGTGGCCGTGTCCGGACAAAACGTCCCTGGCCGGTACCGGCACACCCGCATGGGCGCGCCCCTGGGCATCCTGGCCGATCCCGGAGAAGACAGCGGCCGCAGATGGATTGCCGGGGGTTTGTTCCGGGGCTATTCCAGCGGACCGGATTTTCATCTCGGCTTGTATGAAACCGCTGTCAACATCATCGAAGAATCCGGAAAACGCGAGATGCTGGGATTCATGCGTCCGGGATGGAACAAGCCCACATGTTCGAAAACGTTTCTGTCTGTTTTCAATCCCCGGCCTTTGGCCGTGGATGCGGACATGCACGGATCCGGGCGCGCGTGTGTCAACTGCGGCAGCTGCACCCGGGCCTGCCCGGTCGACATTTTACCCCAGTTCACTTATAAATGCATCCGGGCCGGAGAAATCGAGGAGGCCCTTTCCCACGGCATGCTCGACTGTGTGGAATGCGGGCTTTGCTCCTATGTGTGTCCGTCGAAAATCGAATTGTGCCAGACTTTTCAGGAAACCAAACAGGCCTATTTCAGGCAGCGGATTTAGCCCATGGGATGGATGGAAAAAAATTTGCGCAAACTATTTGACGCGCCGCGCAAGCACTTTGAACCCGGAGGCCGGCTGGGAAAACTGGGCCCATTGTTTGAGGCCATTGAAGACGTGTTTTTTTTCCCGGCAGAGGCCACCCAACACCGTCCCCTGGTGCGCGACAGCCTGGATCTGAAACGTTTTATGAGCTCTGTACTCGTTGCCCTGATCCCCCCGCTTTTATTCGGCATCTACAACACCGGATATCAAAGCCGCCTGGCATCTGAGATGTCTGCGGCGTTTATGCCGTCATTTATGACAGGCCTGGGCATTGTGCTGCCCATCATCCTGGTGTCCTACGCAGTGGGGCTTTTCTGGGAGCTTTTGTTTGCCGCCATCCGCAAACATCCCATCAGCGAGGGATTTCTGGTCACTGGCCTTTTGTTTCCCCTCACCCTGCCGCCCACCATTCCCCTGTGGCAGGTGGCCGCGGGCATTACTTTCGGCGTGGTTATCGGAAAAGAGGTGTTCGGCGGAACCGGCCGAAACCTGTTTAACCCGGCGCTCACAGCCCGGGCCTTTGTCTTTTTCGCCTACCCGGCCCAGATGTCGGGAGATCCGGTCTGGGTGGCGGTCAAGCAAAAAGCATCCCAGGCCGTGGATGCGGTCACCGGTCCCACGCCCCTGGCTGTGACCGAGCTTCAGGCCCCGTTTAACAGCATACAGGAAATGCTAACCGATCAGGGCTACACGTTTTCAACCCTGTTTTGGGGCCATTATCCGGGCACCATCGGCGGCACATCGGCCTTGTGCAGCCTTTTGGGCGCATTGCTGCTCATCATTTTGGGCATTGCCAGCTACCGCACCATTCTGGGAGCGGTGGCCGGCCTGCTGGCCACGGGATTTCTGCTCAACCTGGCGGCATCCCCGGGCACACTGCCCTGGTTTTCGGTCAACCCCTTCTATCACCTGGTGGCCGGGGGCTTTGCCTTTGGTGCGGCCTACATGGCCACAGATCCGGTGACTGCGCCGGGCACGGACCGGGCCAAATGGATCTACGGCTTTCTCATCGGCGCTCTGACAGTGCTGATCCGGGTGGTCAACCCGGCCTTTCCGGAGGGCGTGATGCTGGCCATTTTGTTTATGAACATGTTTGCCCCGCTTCTGGAGTACACGGAAATCCGGCTGCGGGTCAAAAAAAGGATTCCCCATGTCTGAGACCATCAAATCCATCGGCTTTGCCATGGGCATGTGTTTGGTCTGCGGGGTGCTGCTGACCGCCGCGGCCACGGGACTGCAGCCCAGACAGGAGAAAAACCGGCTCAGTGACCGGCAGAAAAACGTCCTTTACACCGTGGAGCTGGCCTCCCGGGACAAGACCTACACCCCGGAACAGATCCGGGAGATATACGACCAAAACATTGACGAGATCCGGGTCTCTGCAGCCGGTGAAATCGCAGAACCCGCAGAGGGCGGGGCCGGGGACGACAAACCGATTTTGACCATCTATCTGTATACAAAAAACGGGGAGATCCAAAATTATATCATCCCCATTGAAAGCCAGGGCCTGTGGGGCAAAATTTACGGCTACATGGCCCTGGAAAACGATGGCTCCACAGTGGC
>JAGTVF010000261.1 GCA_018224315.1 Desulfobacterales bacterium
ACTGCGATCTCTACACCCTGGTGGAAGTGGAAAATGATCAAATCCAGAACGTGGAAGTGGTCCCCAACATTCCCCATCAGCAGGGCGGGTGCATGGCGCCGGTGCAATATCTGGCGGACAAACAGGTGCAGAAACTGGTGGCAGGAGGAATGGGAATGCGTCCGCTTATGGGGTTTAATCAATTGGGAATTGAGGTCTATTACGGTGAACAGGCCCCGACCGTGGGCTCTGCTGTGGACGCCCTGATCAGCGGCCGGCTGCGCCAGTTCACCCAGAATCATACCTGCGGCGGCGGCGGAGCCGGCGGCTGCCATTGATTGAAATGCCCGTCAGATACTGTCTGACGGGCTCTTATTCCTTTTCATGCCTGGTGCCGGAACGCTCTGCCCGCCCCCGGTGCCAGGCCCAATTCTCGTAATACTCCCAGCTGGCAATGCGATTGAGTTCCCTTATTTTCCGGTCTTTTTCCAAAAGACTCGAACGCAGCACATCGCCGATGGACAGCAGGCCAATGCATTCCTTGTCTTCCATGACCAGGATATGGCGGATAAAAAGTCCCAGAAACATCTCCTCAAGCCGTTCTGATGGCGTATCCGGAGCAACCGAAACCAGATCGGTATGCATGTAATCATCCACCACAGCCGTCTGCGGGTCAAAGCCGGGCGCAAGCATATTGTTTAAAAAGTCCCGCTCAGTCCATATTCCGGCAATCCGCTTTTCCCTGCCAATTAGCATGGAGCCGATATTGTGGGTTGCCATTTGTTTGACAACCTCTATGACCCGGGATCCCGGGAGCATGGTGACAAGGCTCGTGGTCCTTTTTTCCTGCAATATTTCGGCTGCTGTTTTCATGGTCGTCTCCATAATTGATCAATGATTGGAAAAAAATAACCCCCTGTTTGCTGGTGCGCAAACAAATGACAAAGCAGCCGGATCTGATAATCTGTTTGCTATTGAATTGATTTTTTCTTATGATTCGGCAAGCATTCCGGCATCAAAGGCCTGTCCAACCCGGGGGATGGATGAAATACCAGAAGCTTCTCTACTTCCTTCAAAACGTCGGCAAAAACCCGTCAGCCCTGATTTATGAAGATGAGCTGACAGGGCTCAACAACCGACGATACCTGTTTCACCACTGCCAGAGCGCCATTGACTGGCAGGCCCTTGACCGCCGGCCGGTCAGCCTGGTGATGATCAACATTGATTATTTCAAGCGGATCAATAACCAGTACGGGCACAACACAGGTGATCAGGCCCTGATCCATGCCGCTGAAAGCATCCGGGCCGTTGCGCCGGAAAATGGCGTCTGCGTGCGCTATGCCGGGGACAGCTTTTTTCTGCTCCTGCCGGATCACAGTAAACCCGATGCCCGCAGTGTTGCTGAAAAGCTGCTGCATCAAATCCGCAGACAACCGTTTTCCGCCCCTGAAGCCGGAACCCGGATACCGCTGACCCTGAGTATCGGCATTGCCGGCGCGCCCGAAGACGCCGCTGACATCAAAAACCTGATCCACAAGGTTGACACGGCCATGCATGCCGCCCGCAAAGCCGGCCGGGACCGGTGCATGGATGCAGAGGAAGTCAGCGATACCAGCGTGTTTCCCAGAACCGCCCTGCAATACCTGGAAAATGCCGGCCTTGCCGGAAGGGGCGACCAGCTGGCAAGGATGCGGGAATCCCTCCGGCATTTTGACCAGGGCCAAAGCCGCATGGTCATTGTGGACGGCGCCCCGGGTATCGGAAAAACCCGCTTTCTGAGTACAATTGAAAAAAACCTGGAGGAAAATTTTCAGCCGGTCCGGGTCCAGGGGCTCATCCAGGAGGCTTTCCGCCCCTATTACCTGGCCGCCTACATTGCCATGGCCCTGATGAACAGGCTGGAGGACAAGGGCCTGTCCATTTTAAAACAGGCAGATGATGCGGAAATCGACCGGCTGGCCCAGGTGATCCCCCAGATCCGGGAAGGCGAGCCCCCCCTGCCGGAAAATGATCCTGAGGCGCGCGAGGCCGTGTTTGAATCCTTTACCCGGTTTGTCATCCGCCTGGCCGGCGGCCATCCCCTGGCGGTGCTTGTTGACGATCTTCACTACTGCGACCCGGCCTCCCTGCACCTGATCCGCATGCTGATGCAAAGCAGCCGGATTCCGGTATTTTTGTGCGGCACCGCCGCCCGGGAAAAACAGACCATCGGCGAAGCCGTGGCCCTGGATCTGTTCCGTAACGCGTACTCCGAAGAACTGGAAATCCAGGACATTGCCCTGACCCCCCTGAGCCAGTCCGATATTGAAACCCACCTGGATGCCATATTCCCGGGCATTCATCTACCCCGGGACCTTTGCCGGGAAATGGCCCGGGTCACCCGTGGAAATCCATTGTTTTTAACCGAAGTCATCAGGAAAATGATCCAGGACGGCCATATCGTCAAAGAAAACGGCAAATGGACGGTGCCCCCCCTGGACAAGAAGTATTTCCCCCGCTCTTTGGAGGAAATCATCCGGTTGAAAATGAATTCCCTGGACGAAGACAGCCGGCGGTTTCTGGATCAGGCATCGGCTTTCGGCGAATCCACATTTTTAAGCATGCTCGCCGGCATCACCCGGGATTACTCGGCCCGGCTCTATGAAATCATCGACAATGCCGAACAGCAGGGCATTGTTGAAACCGAATTTGCCGCTGATGA
>JAGTVF010000262.1 GCA_018224315.1 Desulfobacterales bacterium
CTCATAGAGCACAAAATCGATATCTCTGCGGTCTGCAAGAATCTGGGCCATGATTTTTCTCTTCTTTTGGTTGGTATGGAGTCAAAACGGTTATGCCCGCTCCAGCACCAGGGCGGTTCCCATGCCGCCACCGGCGCAAAAGGAGGCAACACCTTTATTGAGATTGCGGCGCTTCATTTCTCTGTCATGTCCATTTTTTGCAAAAACATCCTGCGATTTTATTGCCAATGCGAACCTATATTATTACCACAACTGCCTCCGGAATCCAAACAACACATCCCCGGACAACGGATCCCCTGGCAACGGGCCCGATAATACCGGGCTGAAACGGAAAACAGTCGAACGCAGCCCCCTGTTGCTTTTGCACAGAAATCCGAAAATCACAGATCTAAACCAAAAGCGCGCCATGCGGGCGGGCAGGTGACGGGTTGCGAGTCGCATTGAGCGCGCAAGCGGTCAGCAGGGAGCAACCCGTCACCTGCCCGCCCGCATGCGAAAACGGTCAAAGCGACTTTTTGGGGCAAACTCCGGCAAGTCACGGATCAGAAAGGCCGGCTTCCATGATTTCCCAACTTTTTTGCTTCAGCTCCTTTAAGGAAAGCTGCCGGACCTGATCTGCGGGGATGGCTCCGGCCCGGCGGACCGTGATGTGATTTTCAATGCAGGTGTGAAACAAAAACCGGCCCGGGGCAAACAACCGGTCCGTGCCGGTGATGCAAAGCACTTCCACAGGGACATCAAACCGGCGGGCGATTTTAAACGCCCCGGGATTGAATTCGCCCAGGCAGCCGGTTCGGGTTCGGGTGCCTTCGGGAAAAATAAACACAATCCCGCCTTTTTCGAAAAAACAGGGAAGCTGGTCCATGCGGGAGATCAACAGATCTGAAAACCCGGTGGTGGCATCCGAGGGCATATATCCGGCTCTGCGGATGACCCGGCCGAAGACCGGGGTGCGGAAAAAAACGCTTTTGACAATAGTGCTGTGTTTTTCAAAGGCTGCGGTCAGCAAAACCGGATCCAGGTAAGAGCGGTGATTGGCCACCACCACGCAGCCCCCAAGACCGGCAAGGCTTTTATCCAGGCTGATGTTCAAACCCGGGACCACAATGCGCATCAGCCGGACAAAACTTTTGAAAAACAGATGATTGCGCTTTTGAAAGGCTTGGCTCCGGTCTGCGGCAAAAAAAAACGCCCAGGCATAAGCCGGCGAGAAAAACAAAACAAAACCGAAAATAAAATAGCCCCAAAGCACCAGGGTCACCCCGGCGTCCACCAAGGGTTTGAAAAATCGGATATACCGGTTCATATCAGGCCGCAGGGGCTTTTAGCACAAGACTGGTATTGACCCCGCCGAATGCAAAATTCTGCACAGATGCGATATCAATGGCCTTTTCGGTCAATTTCGTGACATGGCCAATTCCGGTGCATCTGGAATCAATATTTTCCAGGTGCAGGGTGGGAGCGATAAAGCCTTTTTCCATCATATAAAGGGTCATGATGGTTTCAATCACCCCGCAGGAGGCCATGGTGTGGCCGGTGTATCCCTTCAGGCCGGTGACCATGGGCGAATTTCCGTAAACCTGCTCAATGGCCCGGGCCTCAATAACATCGCCCATTTTGGTTCCCGTGGCATGGGCGCTGATAAAATCCATTGCTTCCGGCCCGATCCCGGCGCTTTCCAGACCCAGCTGGATGGTCCGGGTGATGCCGTCGAGATTGGGAAAAATCAGGTCTCCGCCGTTGTTGTTGCAGGAAAACCCAATGACTTCGCCCAGAATCGGAGCCTCTCGTTTTCTGGCGGCCTCGTACTCCTCCAGCAGTACGGCTCCAGCGCCTTCGGCCACCACCAGACCGTCGCGGTCTTCGTCAAAAGGACGGGGGGTTTGATCGGGCCGGTCATTGTAGGCCGTGGAGCAGGCCAGCAGGTTGTCAAACACCGCCACGGTGGTGGTATCATACTCATCGGCACCGCCGCAGACCATGGCGTCCTGCATTCCGTATTTCACCATTTCATAGCCGTAGCCGATGGATTGACTGCTGGTGGTGCAGGCAGTGGAGGAACAGATCACCCGGCCGGTGATCTCAAACATTTTGGTGATGTTGACCGCCGTGGTATGCACCATGGATTTGAGGTAATCCACCGCGCCAAGGGAGCCGGAAACGCCCTTTTCCTGGTGGTATAGGGCCTTGTAGATGTGGCGCTGCACCGAAGGGCTGCCGTGGGTGGAGCCGAAAGCCACGCCCAGGCGGCCCGAGGAGACAAACTCCGGGCTCAGCCCGGACTGCTCCAGCAGCTGCTTTACCACGTGGCAGGCGTAATAAGACACCGGTCCCATGGTTTTGCGGTATTTTCGCTCAAAACCGTACTCAATGGGCTCTGACACGGTGCCAAAAACCCGGCAGTGCAGATAATCGGCCAGCAGATCGTCCCGTCGCAGGGGTTTTACCCCGGAAACCCTGTTTTGAAGACTGTGGACAATCTTTTGCTTTGAATTGCCCACAGGCGTGATGGCAGATGCTGCGGTGATGACGACTCTTCGATCCATCAGCGGTTGGCCGCCCTTGATACACTGGCATCTGCATCGAACAGAACCTGCTCTATGTAATCGCAGATACCATTTATGGTGCGGATATAGGACAAGGCGTCCTTCTTGGTTTCCTGGTCCATTTCCACCTGAAAAAGCTTTTCGATTTCCATCAGCAGTTCAATGGCGTCAATGCTGTCAAAACCGTGGACTTCCCGCAGGTCCTCGTCCGGACCCGGGTCCTGGATTTCAAACTGCTCCTGGAAAATTCTGTATATTGCGGCCTCAATATCCTGTCGGGTACGGCTCATATAAGTATCTGCCCGTTAGTTGAAAAAAAGTCCGCGCAAAGCCATGCCCTGCCCTGCCCGGATTCTTGAAAAAATCTATTTGTAAAAAATACAGTGGAAATAGTCAAGAACACATTGCAGCAGAATTGGACGCCATGGGTGCAAGGAAGGCAAAAGCCCCAAACCGGCCGTCATGGCTGAGGCTGACGGGAATATCCGTGTCCGTCCCGTTGATTTTGACAACAGGCGGGGCCGAGCGCTGAGAAATGCGGGTGCGCTCAATTTTTACCAGACCATGGAACAGGCCTGTATGCAGGCCAATGGCTGCGGCGGCTGCAGTGCGGACAGCCGCCGAGAGCTGTTTTGCTGAAGGCTTTATTGCCGGACTGGCATCGTCCCCGGGTTCGAACACATCAGCTGTTACATCTTGCCACAACCCCGCAGAACCGATTAACCCCACACAATGGACCCGGTTTTCATCCCAGTGGAGGCGCACGCGCACATGTCCTTCAGGGGTGCTGACTGTGCCGGCGCACTGCCGGAGCCGGCCCGGTTGCGCAAAAACCGTCTCATAGCGGCCGGGCCATGCGGAAATATCCGGGAAAATCCTGGAGACGGCCTTGTAGGCGGCCTCTTTGGCGGCCCACATCGCCCACAGACAGGCGTCGGGATTTTTGCTTTTTGCCAGCCGGTTTTGCTCGGATGCCGTGAGCACCCGGCAGACAA
>JAGTVF010000263.1 GCA_018224315.1 Desulfobacterales bacterium
ACATGGGGCGATACAGCTGGGAGCGCCGCATTGGTGAATTTGACCGGGAGTTTGAAGACCTGGCTGCCGGCAAAAGCGGCTGACGCATCAGGCTTCGATTTTTGTGCCCAGCACTTCAAGAAATTTTGCCAGCCATTGGGGGTGGGCCGGCCAGGCCGGGGCCGAGACCAGGTTGCCGTCCACATGGGCCTGATCCACGGCGATGTCCGCATATGTTCCGCCGGAAAGGGTGACGTCCGGGCCCACGGCCGGGTAGGCCGAGCAGGTTTTGCCTTTCAGGACGCCGGCGGCGGCCAGCACCTGGGCCCCGTGGCAGATGGCGGCAATGGGTTTGCCGGCCTCGTTAAAATGGCGGACAATTTCCAGTACGTCTTTGTTTAGCCGGATGTATTCGGGTGCGCGGCCTCCGGGTATGACCAGCGCATCGTAGTCCCCGGCCCGGATGGTGTCGAAATCCGCTGTAACGGCAAAGTTGTGCCCGGGCTTTTCGCTGTAGGTTTGATCGCCTTCAAAGTCATGGATGGCGGTGCGAACCGAATCCCCGGATTTTTTGCCGGGACAGACCGTGTCCACATGGTGGCCCGTCATCAGCAGTGCCTGATAAGGCACCATGGCCTCGTAATCTTCCACAAAGTCGCCCACGAGCATTAGAATTTTTTTGGCACTCATACACTTCCCCCTTGGGTTTGTCGGGTTTGAAAGGAAATCGTTGCTCCGCCTGCATGTCTGTCTTATGTTGAGCAAAATATGGATCTCTTTTTTGCGTTGATCCATAACAAAACAAACGTAACTGCATTCCGGCATGTTTGCAAGGCGCGCTTTGAACCGGAAAAATGTTGGTTTCAAAGCGCAAAAAAAACCAAACAGAGATAACATTGTGGAGGTACCATGTACGCACTGGCCATCAGCGGAAGTCCGAGAAAAGACGGCAATACGGATTTTCTGTTAAAGGAGGTCCTGGCCCCCGTTTCCCGGGCCGGGTGGGAAACCGAACTGGTCCGGGCGGGCGGCAGGGAAATCCGCGGCTGCATTGCCTGCTACAAGTGCTTTGAAAATCAAAACCAGCGCTGCGCCGTGGAAACCGATAGTTTCAATGAGATTATGGAAAAAATCGTCCGGGCAGATGCCCTGATTATGGGGTCTCCCACCTATTTTACAGACGTGAGCGCTGAATTAAAGGCGGTTGTCGACCGCGCCGGGCTGGTGTCCCAGGCAAACGGGGTGCTGCTGCGCGGCAAGATCGGTGCAGCCGTGGCCGCTGTCCGGCGGGCCGGGGCGGTGCACGTTTTTGATACCATCAATCATATGTTTCTGATGTCCCAGATGATTGTGCCCGGCTCCACCTACTGGAACATGGGCATGGGCTTTGACAAGGGCGATGTGGCAGACGATGCCGAGGGCATCAAAAACATGCGTCACCTGGGGGCGGTTATTGCCTGGCTGGGCAGTGCGGTCAGCAACCATATGGATGCCTATCCCAATCCATAGGCAAGGCTTTTAACCCGATTCAAAGTTCTGCCCCTGGTAGATTCCGGCCGGGGGCAGAACCATTGTTACCAAAGGCAGATCACTTTTTCGCCTTCCTGCAGCTGGGCGCGCACTTTTTCCATGTGCCGCAGCGGCGCCATTTCCCGCTCAAATTCATCCATGGTCAGGCCCATGTCTTTGGCCAGTTTTCCCGGCGGCGTGGGCCCGTTTTGCGTTAAATAATCCACGATCGCAGACTGTGTTTGTGTCAGATCGGGACCTGAGCCGGTTTTTTCCAGATTCTTGGCGCTGTAGACCGCCCAGGGATCACAGGTTTTGGGCTTGGCCGCAAGATCGATATAACAGTCCTCGCATACGGTCTGTCCCCGTGCTGCCATGGCTTCTTCTGCTTTGATCTCAGCTCCGCAATTCTGGCATTTCATGTTTCTGTCTCCTTTTTGTCTTCTGAAGACCGGTTTTATATGAAAAATAGCAATATTTTGTGATTTTTCAAGTACAATCAGAGATTTTCAGTTCTATATGCAAAAAATATCGTATTTTTGAACAAAATCATTGATTATTGGTTGAATAACGGTCTTTGCTCTGGGTAGAAAATCCGATAACGGCTGGGCGGCCAGGATTCGTTTTCTATCCCTGCCGGTCCACTGCCCGCATTCCAGCGAATTTATCAGAAACGCGGCCCCGGATCAACAGTCACCGATCAGCGGTACATTTCTTCAATAATATCGGAAAATGCCTGGTTGACGTACTTGCGCTTGACTTTCATGGTGGGGGTGACCTCGCCGTCTTCCTCGTAGAGTTTTTTGGGCAGGATGCGGAACTTGCGCACGTTTTCCACCCGGGCCAGGCCCTGGTTGACCTGGTCGATTTCCGAGCCGATCAGCTTGTTGATTTCCGGGTGTGCGGCCAGATCCCCGTAGGTGGAAAACTGAATTTTGTTTTCCTGGGCGTATTTGACCACGTTGTCCTCGTCGATCATGATCAGGGCGGAGAGAAATTTCCGCCGGTCGCCGATCAGTACCGCGTCATTGATGTAAATGCTGGCCTTGAGCATGTTTTCAATATACTGGGGCGAGATGTTTTTGCCCCCTGCGGTGATGATGATGTCTTTTTTGCGGTCCGTGATTTTCAGGTACCCGTCTTTGTCGATTGCCCCCACGTCTCCGGAGTAAAGCCAGCCGTCTTTCAATGTTTCGGCCGTGGCGGCGTCGTTTTTGTAATACCCGGCAAACACCCCCGGGGATTTGACAAGAATTTCACCGTCTTCGGCGATTTTGATTTCCGTGCCCGGCACCGGGGTGCCAACGGTGCCGAATTTGGCCCGCCCCTCTTGGGAGGTGCAGGTCACGCCCGTGCCTTCTGTCTGGCCATAGCCTTCAACCAGGTTGATGCCCATTGACTGGTAGAAGAAAAGCACCCGGGCCGATATGGGTGCGGCCCCGGAATAGGCCACCCGGATTCGGTCAAAGCCGAGTCTTTCCCTGAGTTTGCGAAATACCGCAAAGTGGGCCAGTCCAAAAGCCATGTTTAGCCAGGGGGGTACTTTTTGAAAATGCATTATCCGTTCGGCCCGCTTTTGGCCGATTTTCAGGGCGGCCGCATAAGCCATCTGCTTTGCCCGGGTGGCATCAGACATGCGGATCTGGATTGCGGAATAGTATTTTTCCCAGATCCGGGGCACGGCATAGCCCACTGTGGGGGAGACCTCGATCATGTTGTCTGTGACCGTGTCGGGCTTTTCCACGAAATTGACAACATAGGCGTGCCTGAGGTGGGTGAACACGGAAAACAACCGCTCAAATATATGGCAAAGCGGCAGAAACGACAACACCTCGTCTTGCCTGTCCATGGGATTTTGTTCCACAATGGCGTCTGCCATCCAGGTGACGCTGCCGTGGGTGAGCATGGCGCCCTTGGGCGGGCCGGTGGTGCCCGAGGTGTAGATCAGCACGCAGAGGTCTTCGGAGTTCAGGTCTTCTGAGCGCTGATCCACGCCTGTTTTGGAAAGGGCTTGGCCCCGGGCCACAAGCTCGTCAAAGCTGATGACCATGGGGTCTGAAAATTCCCGCAAACCCTTTATATCCCATACAATGACTTTTTTCAAATCCGGCACGGCGTCTCTGAAATTCAGCCATTTGTCCAGCTGCTCCTCGTTTTCAACAAACAGAAAAACCGAATCGGAATTGGACACCACGTACTGGACCTCCTGCCAGGCATTGGTGGTGTAAATCCCCACAGATACACCGCCTGCGCACTGGATGCCCATATCGGTCATGACCCACTCCGGGCAGTTGTCCCCGATAATGGCCGCACTGTCGCCTTTTTCAAGGCCCATATCCATTAAGGCCGCGCTGATGTTTCTTGCGGTATCAAAATACTGATCCCAGGTGATATCATGCCACAGGCCCAGTTTCTTGTAGCGCATGGCCACCATCGGGCCTCTGGCGGAAACAGTCTGTTTGAAAACAGCAGGGGTTGTGGATTCAGTCAATGGATTCCTCCGTGTTATCGCCAGACTTTTTTTCGTTTCCATCGCTGGTAGCCCTTGGCCGATTCTTTGGAGCGCACACCCATGTAAAATTCCCGGACATTTTCATCTTTTATCAGGTCACTGGATTGGCCCTTCATGACAAACCGGCCGTTTTCCAGAATCAGGGCCTCATTTGAGACTTCCAGGGCCTTTTTCGCGTTTTGTTCAATCAAAAGGATGGTCACTCCTTCCTGGTTTATTTTTTTTATGATCTCAAATATTTCTTTTACAAGCAAAGGCGAGAGCCCAAGGGATGGCTCATCAAGGAAAAGCAGCCTGGGCCGGCTCATCAATGCCCTTGCAATGGCCAGCATCTGCTGCTCTCCTCCCGACAGGGTGCCGGCCCACTGGCCGGTGCGGTCGGCAAGAATGGGAAAATAGGCAAAAACCCGGTCCAGATCCCGGGCCACCCCCTTTTTGTCACCTCGGGTATAGGCGCCCATCATGAGGTTTTCCCTGATGGTGAGTTCTTCAAACACCTCCCTTCCCTCGGGCACCAGGGATATGCCCATGCGCACGATTTTTTCGGTGTCTGTGCCGTCAATTCGCCGACCATCAAATTCAATGGTGCCCTTGTCCGGCTGATCATCGATGAGCCCCATGACCGTGCGCAGAATTGTGGTTTTTCCCGCTCCGTTGTTGCCCAGAATGGCGGTGATGCTGCCTTCCTCAACGGAAAGCGAGGCCCCGCGAATGGCATAGATCAGGTCATAATAGGTCTCGATGTTTTTGATTTCCAGCAGTGCGCCCAATTTGCGGCTCCATGCGTATAAGTGTACGGTTTATGCCTGTTTTTGGCTTGATGAGACTTGATTCTGGCCGTCTACTTCCTCCTCTGCCCCCAGATATGCCTTAAGCACTTCAGGATGAACGCTTACCTGATCCGGTCGGCCTTCGGCAATCTGCCGGCCGAAGTTGATGACCAGAATCCGGTCGGATATATCCATGACCATGTTCATGTCATGTTCGATTAAAAGAATGGTGATGCCCAGCTCGTCCTGGATGTCTTTGATCCAGAAGACCACGTCCTGCTTTTCCTCGGCATTCATGCCGGCGCAGGGCTCATCGAGCAAAAGCAGCTCGGGTTCTGCGGCAAGGGCCCGGCCCAGTTCGATTTTTTTCTGAATTCCGTAGGGCAGGGCCCCCACAATTTTGTTGCGAAAGGACTGCAGTTCCAGCAGATCAATGATTTCTTCGACTTTGCGCCGATTTTCGATTTCCTCTTTGCCGGCAAAGGATTTTTTCCCCCACATCAGAGCGCCCCTGAACAGCCCGGTTTTCATAAACAGATGCCGGCCCAGCATAATGTTTTCCATGGTGTTCATGTTGGAAAACAGCTCAATGTTTTGAAAGGTGCGGGCAATGCCGGCTTTGGCCACGCGGTCCGGCGAATGCCCCCGGATGTTTTTGTCTTTGAATATGATTTTTCCCTCAGTGGGCGGATAAATGCCGTTGATGCAGTTGAAAATTGTGGTTTTGCCCGCACCGTTGGGTCCGATAATGGCGTAAATCTCCCCCTTTACCACTTCAAAGGAAACATCATCTGCGGCCCTGAGTCCGCCAAAGGCCATGGTCAGCCCGCTGACTGCAAAAAAAGTCATATGTCTGGCTCTTTTCTTATTCGGACATGGGAATAAATTCGGTTTTTTGCCAGTCGGTCAGGATTTTAGAACCCCCGTCTGCCGTGCACTGCTGGAGA
The DNA here is from genome assembly GCA_018224315.1 of Desulfobacterales bacterium. Taxonomy (GTDB): domain Bacteria; phylum Desulfobacterota; class Desulfobacteria; order Desulfobacterales; family Desulfosalsimonadaceae; genus Desulfosalsimonas. Next base: position 5,718 of record JAGTVF010000263.1, read on the forward strand.
AAAATCTCCTGCTGGCCGATCCGGCACAGGGGATCATCCGGGTCATAGGGCCCATAGGTAATTCTTCCCATCAGTCCCTGAAAATTTTCCATTTTTTCCAGCTCTGCCACCAGTTTTTCCCGGGTCAGGTCCCGGCCGGCCCGGCGGATGGCTTCCACCAGGGGTTCAGCAAGCCCGATGCCGGTGGTAAAGGTATATCCCCAGCGTTCGTCGTCGGCGGCATAGGCGTCATAGACCTCGGTTTTGTATTTTGCCATGAGTTTATTTTTGGGGTTGTTGATGTGTTCGATGCCGCCCACGTTGCCGGTGGGCTGGGCCATTCCGAAGCTGGCCGTGATGACCCCTTCATAAAGCCCCTTGGTGATGGCGATCATGAGGGGAAAATCGCCGCAAGTGGTGGTGCTCATCCACTGGGGTTCATAATTCATGGCCTTGCCTGTGCCCAGAAGTCTGGCCACATGGCCGGGTGTCACAAAAACCAGGACCGCGTCGGCTTTGGCCTGGCGCAGCTTCATGGTATGGGGGCGCATGTCCGTGTCTGAGATCGACACGGGCACTTTGGCGGCCAGCTCCATGCCGTGCTGCTCCAGCACGTGCCGGGCTCCTTCAAGCCCCTGTTTGCCGTAATCGTCTTCCTGGTAGACCACGGCGATGCGCTTTTTGTCCATTTCCGTGACGGCATATTCGGTCAGGAGCTGGGCATCGCCAAGGTATAAGGGATAGACGTTAAACAGATGCTTCTGGGGCGGGGTCACCCAGTGCCTGGAGCCTGCCGACGGCCCCACCCATGGAATCTGTCTTTCCATGAGATAGTCTTTGACCGCAAGGCCGCATGCCGTGCCCACCCCGCTGACCCAGGCAAACATGCCGGTCTGTTCCTGGAGCTGTTTTACGCCCGCGATGGTCTTGGCCGGGTTGTAGGCGTCGTCAAAATAATGGTGGATCAGTTTTCGTCCGTGGATTCCGCCGTTTGCATTGATCCATTTGAAATACGCGTCCGTGCCCCGGGCCACGGCCCCCCAGGGAGCAGCCGGTCCGGTCTGGGGCGACCACTGGCCGATGTGGATCTCGGTGTCTGTCACCCCGACTTCTGCGTGCCCTGCCGGGGCAAACCCCAGCACCAGCAAGGCTCCCATCAAAACCGCCAATAATGTGTTTTTCATTTTTCCCCCTCCAATCCGGTTTGTTGTTGGTTTTTACACCTTTTTCACGTAATGCCGGGCAAAAAGACCGCTTGGCTTTACGCACAGGACAATGACGATAACGGCAAAGGCCACCACCGCCTTGTACTCCATGGATACATATCCGCCGAACAAATGCTCCACGATCCCGACGATATAGGCGCCGAACACAGCCCCGGGCAAAGAGGTCATCCCGCCGATCACGGCGGCGGCAAACCCTTTGAGCAAGGGATCCCACATCATGTAGGGCTCCATGAAAACCGGCGCCAGAAGCAGCCCGGCCACGGTGCCCACAGTGGCCGAAATCCCCCATGTAATCATTTTTACCCGGTTGGTCCGGATGCCCATGAGCCGGGCGGCGGTTTCATTTTGCTGGGTGGCTTTCATGGCCACGCCGAGCCTGGAAAACCGGAAGAACAAAAACAAAGACACCATGATCACAAGGGCCGCCACCAGGGTGAGCAGATCCAGGGTGCTGATATAGACATTGCCGAACATGAAACTGGAATACGAGGAAATGGGAAAAGGCATGACCCGCTGGTCTGCGCCGAATTTCCAGGACACAAATCCCAGCAGCACCATTTCCAGGCCGATGGTGATGATGATCAGCCCAAGTATATTCGGATTTTTGGCCCTTCGGACAACCGCAAACTCCAAAAAGCACCCCAGAAACATGGCAAATGCGAGTGCCCCGAAAAATGCCGCAAATACGGACTGGCCGTAGGTATAAATCAGCATGTAGGCCATAAACACCGGCAGCAGGGCCATTTCTCCCTGGGCGAAATTGGGTACCTCAGAGGCCTTGTAAATCAATACCATGCCCAGGGCCATCAGGGCATAGGAGCTTCCTACGGCGATTCCGCTGACTGTCATCTGGAGAAAATCGATCATCCGCGCGATCCTTTCAAAAAGGCCATGGTTTCCAGTATTTTTTCATGCGTATCCAGAGTCCGTAGAGTCCCAGGGGTTCAAAGAGCATGATAGCAATGAGAATGGAGCCAAAAATAACAAACTGGATGTTGGAAACCCCGGTCAGGGAAAAATAGCTGGCCGAAAGATCCCGGAGCCAGTCGCCGATATAAGGGATTGAAAGAATGTTTCGCAGCTGCAGATCCAGAAATGAGAGCACAATGGCCCCGGCAATGGGTCCCATGACCGATCCCAGCCCACCGGCCACGGCCATGGTGAGAAAAAACACGGACAGAAACAGGTTAAACAGCTCCGGCTCGATAAAACGCAGCACAAAGGCGTAGAGTCCGCCGGCCACGCCTGCGTAAAATGCGCTTAAGGCAAAGGCCATGGTTTTGTATAAAACCAGGTTCACCCCCATGGTCTCGGCTGCGATATGCGCATCCCGGATGGCGATAAAGGCCCTTCCAACCTTTGTTTTGGTGATGTTTCGGGCAAGAAGAACAAGAAGGACCGTAATTGTCACCGCCAGGTAATAGAACTGCCGGTCAGATGTCAGGTGATGGCCCATGATAACCAGGTCCGGGGCATGCAGGCCCTGCCGGCCGCCCAGCATTTCAATCCGGCCGATGACCGTGGTAATGGTCAGGCCGAAGCCCAGGGTGGCAATGGCCAGATAGGGGCCTTCCAGCCGCAGGGCCGGAAGCCCCAGCAGAAAGCCGAACACGGCGGCAATCAGGCCTGCGCAGACAAGGGCCGCCAGAAAGGGAAAATGGGCAACGGTCATCAATGTAATGGTGGCATATGCGCCGATGGCGTAAAAGCCGGCATGGCCCAGAGATATCTGGCCGGTATAGCCCACCAGCAGGTTTAAGCCCACCACAACAATGATATTGATGGCAATGTAGTTGGCCATATAAACGTAATAGTTAGTAAAGACAAACGGGTAGAAAAACAGAAAGGCCATGAGCGCCACAAACCAGAATACGGTCACCCCGGAGGAAAACAGCCGGACATCATCGTAATAGCTGCGTTTCATATCCATGCGGACATTTCCTTTGCAGAGGGTTGCCACACAGGTGCCGGCGGCCGCATACCGCCTCAGACACAGAACCGATTGGATTGAAGTGTCAAAATGTAAACGCTGTTAAAAAATTTAAACAGTTTTTATTTGAATGTCCAGTGTTGTTGAAAAAAGGCAGCAAAAAAAATGAAAAGGAGCTGTTTTTCAGCCCGGGGTTGTCAGGGAATCAAAGGCGGTTTTTTTTGGCGATCCATGGACCCGCCAGGATCTGGGGCAGGCTCCAGCGGGTAACCGGCGCCAGGCAGAAGGGCTGGCCGGTGGCAATGGATCGGGCCGCAATTTTTGCGCTTTCAACGGCCGGGCCGATGCCCTCGCCCATGTCGCAGGTGGCAAGGCCGGCTGCATCGCCGATGAGAAATGCGTTTTTGCTGCGGGTGTTTTTTGTCTCTCCCCGCAGATAATAGATATGGCCTTTGGGCGAAAACTGGCGGCCGCAGCCCAGGCCGCTGCGGGACAGTTTTTCCGCAAAATCCAGCCAATGGGCATTGATGTTTCGGCTGCGTTTTTTCAGGGCACTGAGTTTGCCGCCGATGCCCACGTTGAGATAGCCCTTTTGCTTGGGCACATACCAGGCATATCCCGGAAG
>JAGTVF010000264.1 GCA_018224315.1 Desulfobacterales bacterium
GTTTTCCAGACCCACTGGAGCATCATGCCCCAGCTCACGGTGTTGGGATCACCAAAGCCCAGAAAGGCCAGGGCGGCCTCCACGATAATGGCCGAGGTCACCCGGAAGGTCATGTACAAACAGGCCATGGGCAGCACATTGGGCAGAATGTGCCGGAAAATGATGCGCATATGAGAGGCCCCGGCCACCCGGGCCATGTCGATAAAGGGCCGCTGTTTCAGCGACAGGGTTTGGGACCGGATGACCCGGGAGACCCCGGGCCAGCGAAACAGGGCGATTAACAGCACAATAATCCAGATGTTTAACTGGCCGAAAAGCGATGCCAGCAAGAGTACCACCAGAAGCGAGGGCATGACCATGATCATGTCGGCAAACCGCATGAGCACCGCATCCGTGACCCGGCCGGCATAACCGGCGATCATGCCGATAAGGGTGCCAAAGACAATGCTCATAAACGCCGCGGATATCCCCACCATAAAGGCGATGCGCGCGCCGGTCAGAAGCTGGGTGAAAAGATCGCGCCCCAGGTTGTCGGTGCCCAGCCAGTGTCTGGCACTGGGGCCGGTAGAGCTTGAAATCGAGGGATCCGTCCCGGTCATGGGATGGTACATGGGATCGATCAGCGGGGGGATATAGCTGATCAGGGCCATGGCCCCAAAGCCGATAAGCAGAAACACCCCGAGTTTTCCCACGGGGTTTTCGTAGAACAGGGCCCAGCCGTCTAAAAACCGCTGCAGATTATAAGAGCGTTTGGCAGCAGCCGTGTTGCCCGCTGCCCGGGCGTCTGCGGAAAAATTCATCAGTACCGGATCCTCGGGTCCAGATAAGCATATAAAACATCCACGATCACGTTTGCCACAAGCACCACAAGAGAGATAAACAAAAAGCAGGCCAGGGCCAGGGGGTAATCATTGTTGCTCACCGCAAAGATCAGTTCCCTGCCGATGCCCGGCCATGAAAACACGGTTTCGGTCAGCGCCCCGCCGTTGATGGAAAACGCCAGGCTCAGTCCGATGCTGGTGACCACCGGCAGATACGCATTGGGGGCGGCATGGCGGTTTCTGACCCTTTTTTCCGAAAGTCCCTTGGCCCGGGCCGTGAGAATATAGTCTTCTTTTAAGGTTTCGAGCATGCTGCTGCGCATGATCAGCAGATAGGAGCCCACGTGGATGATAAACAGGGTCAGAAGGGGCAAAAGCATGTGATGGCCGATGTCTGCGGCCTTTGCCAGAAATCCCGTTGTCGGGTCTATCCACAGCTCCGGTGTGATCATGCCGTTTAAGGGAAACCAGCCCACGTGATAGGCAAAAATCCAGATAAACAGCAGGGCGATCCAGGGAAGAAAAAGGGTGTGGCACACCAGGGCCAGGATCGTGACCCAGGTGTCAATGGCCCGGCCCTTGTACCATGCCACGATTTTGCCCCAGAGCACCCCGGCTGCGGCCGACAGGACCACCGATGTGGTAAACAGCAGGATGGTGTTGGGCAGGCGGCGGCCAATGATATGGATCACGGGCTGGCCGTAGTGAAAGGAAATTCCGAAATTGCCGGTAAAAAAATTTTTCACGTAATACAGATACTGCAGCCACAGGGGCTGGTCCAGGCCGAGCTGGGAGATGAGCATGCTGGCGTCTTCGGCACTCATGCCCGGCTGCACCATCCTGGAGACCGGATCGCCCGGAGAGAGGTGAAACAGGAGAAAAAGCCCGGAGAGAATCAGAAAGAAGATGGCCAGCACTTCAATGATGCGGCGGAAAATCAGTTTGCGAAAGTGCATATGCGTCCCGGAGTTCCCTGTTATTCAGGCTTGACACTGCAAAACGACCAGATATTGCCGATTCCCTCCACCATGGGAACCCAGCCCTTAAAGGTTCTGGTGTCCACGGCCTCAATGGCCGCCGGGTTGTAGAGGGGGATGTAGGGCACATCTTCCATGATGATTTCCTGCATTTGATAAAGCAGTTTCCGCCGTTTTTCCGTGTCCATTTCCGCGATGGAGGCTTCTGCCAGTTTGTCGAATTCCGGGTTGTGATAGCCGCTCATGTTCCATCCCCCGGGCTTGGCGTTGTCGGAATGGAAAAAACTGCGCAAATAATCCGGATCCAGGGCCAGCCGGCCGTAGCCCAGGATAAAGGCGTCAAAATCGTGTCTTGTTTTCACGGTTTCCAGCAAAGCACCAAAGGACATGGGCCGGGCGGATGCGGGAATGCCCAGTTCCTTTAGCCATTCCTGGATTATGATGCCGCAGGTGGCCCGGTTGGGGTCATAATCGGCCGGGGGGGTCAGGATGGTGAATTTCTCCATTTGATTGCCGTCAGGCCGCACAATTGTGGATGGCGACACCACCCGGCCGTTTTCATCCACAGGCGGCCGTTGCCAGCTGTAGCCGGCTTCAGCCAGGATTTTCCGGGCTTTTTTGATTCGCTGCGCCCGGTTCAGTCCCCTGCCGTATTCGGGCATGTCCGGGGCGCACCAGAACCGGTTTTCAGACGGAACAATGGAATCCATCCTGGCACCGTAGCCCTGCAGGACCCGTTTGACAATAAAATCGCGGTCAATGACCATTGCTGCGGCCTGGCGCAGGGCCGGGTCGGAAAAGGGTTTTTTTCTCACGTTGAAGCCCATGTAGTACAGGGCGCTTTTTTCATTGATCATCACCCGGATGTTTTTGTTTTGTTCCAGATCCTCGAGATAGCCGGGCTGAATGGACCACCAGAGAAAATCAATGTCGCCTTTTTTCAAAGAAAGGATGGCCACATCGGCTGTTCCGTATACCTTGAAAAGCACGGCATCCACATGGGGGCCCAGTTGGTGGCCCTGGATTGTCTGCCCCCGGCCGAAAAAATGGGGATTTTTCGTGAGATAGATGAAATTTCCCTCCTGCCAGCGCTCCAGCACAAACGGGCCGCACCCCAGGGGTTTTTCCACCCGGGCGTTTAACAGCGCACCCAGGGGTTTTTCCTGTTTTTTGGCCTGGTTGACAATGGGCGCCCATTGTTTTTTGGGCATGACATAGTTGATCAGGCTTCGGGTGAGAAACGTGGCCCGGGGTTCTTCCAGATAAAACCGCACCGTCTGTTTGTCCACGGCTTCGGCCTTTTCCACGAACTGCCATTCCGAGTGATATTTGGGCACCTTAAAGGACTTGATGGTATTGACCGTAAACACCACATCCTCTGCGGTCAAAGGCGAGCCGTCTGACCATTTGGCTTGCCTGAGTTCCATGGTGTAGGTGTTTGTCTCTTTGTCCCAGACGGGCATGGCCTTTGCCAGCCACGGGGTGAGTTCCAGGGTTTCCGGGTGTTCGGTGTAAAGGGGCGGATAGATCAGAGACAGAATCTTGTTTGAATTGGCATCGGTGGCCATCCAGACATTGAGCGTTCGCGGCTCTTCGGCAATGCCCACCCGAAGCGTGCTGGCCGCGGCATGGGCAGAGGCGGCGGAGCAAAGCAGAACCATGGCGGCTGCCACAACAATCAGAGACGATACAAACAGTTTGGGAAAAAAGCGCATTTGCATTTCCTTTTTATTTGGGCGCCGCCTGCCGCAATTGTTTGCGGGCAAGGGCCATTTTTTCCACAAAGTCGATGACACGGGTTTCCATGCGGATGTTTTCCAGCCGGTTGATCCGGGGAATACCCCCGGGGCTGACGCAGTTGACCTCGATTAATTTTTCATCTATCAGATCCAGACCCACAAAATACAGGCCGTCGGCAAGAAGGCGCGGCCGGATCTGCTCGCATATCTGCCGTTCCCTGGCGGTAATGGCATGGGCATAGGCCTTGCCCCCGGCGTGAATGTTGGTCCGGAAACTGCCGTCCGGCGGTTTTCTGCACATGGCCCCCAGAATTTCGCCGTTTAACATCAAAATGCGCACATCTCCCTTTTCCTTGACCCCTTTTAAGTATTCCTGGACCATGATCTGCTCGCGGTCTGCATAGGGCTTGTGGGCGCCCACGTAATAGTGGATCAGGGAGTTGAGGTTTTCCGGGTCCCGGGTGCTGACCTTGATAATGCCCTGGCCCCCGAACCGGCCCAGGGGCTTGATGACCATGTCGCCGCCGAAGTTGTCGATGATTTTGCGCAGCCGGGACGGGTCACGGGAAATGTGGGTTTCCGGGATCAAATCCGGAAAATTCAGGGTGTAGAGTTTGCTGTTGCCCAGAATCATGCCGCAGGGATCATTGACCATAAAAACCTGGTTGCGCACCGGGGCCAGAAATTCAACCGAGCTGTAGTTCAGGGGCGGATCCTTTCGCAGGAAAAGCGCGTCGAGTTTCGTGAGTTCCTCAAAGCTGATCGCCTCCTCCTGCTGCCGGGCGACGACTTTGTCCCAGTATTGCTTTATGGAAAGATCCCGGGCCACTGTGACGTCTTTCATCCGGGCCACGATGCGCTGCCTGCGGACATAGATGTCATGGGGTTCGAGGAAGAATACAGAATGTTGCCGCTGGTTGCATTCATACATCAGGGCCGCAGTGGTTTCAAAAACCGGATCAATGCCTTCCAGCCGATCCATGACAAACGCTATTTGTTGCATGGCGCTTCCTTTTGTGAACCGGTTCTTGCCTCAGCGTCGGCCACCATGGATTGCAGATGGCGCAGGCGCTGGCTCAGTGCCGTGCAGATCTGAAGGGCGATTCCCGGGTACTCGCGCACCAGTTCGTTGAACTCCGGTTTGTCAAGAACCAGAAACCTCGCGGGCTTGAGTGTGCGAATGGTGGCGGACCGCTCGGTTTCCTCAAAAAGGGCCATTTCTCCAAAATAATCCCCCGGGCCCATGGTGTCGAGGCGGATCTGCTTTTCCGGTTCCCGGCCTTTGCAAACAGCCACCTCACCGTCGATGATCAGATAGATCCGGTCGCCCGGGTCGCCTTCGGCAATCACTGCCTGATCGGGAGGATAATCCACTTCCCGTGTCACAGCGGCGATGGCGCCGAGTTCGCTTACCGTGAGGCTGGAAAAAATGGCAATGTTTTTCAGCAGCAGAATTTTTTCCGGAACAGTGAGTTCAGTATCCATGATTTGCTCCTTTGGGTCAAGCGCTCCGGACGCACCGGGAATAATTTTTTGGGCCATCTGCCGGATATAAGGATTTTGAGCGTTTTTGAGCTGTGAAATGACGGATTTTTGCCGGTCTGCGGCTTCAGCGTAATATTCCAGGACATAAAGCGCCAGCACGGGCTCCAGCCAGTCATCGGTTTCTTTGAGCAGCTCCGGGAAAAGCTCCCTGGAAACCGATGCAAACCGGGGCAGTTTGAAGTGTTTTCTGCCCTGTGCCAGGCTCTGGGAGATGGATTCGCCTTCCAGCAGAGGGCTGACCATCTCAAAGAGCTTGTGATCCATGATATCGCCCAGCAGTTCGATGCTGTTGGCCCGGTGCCGGGTGCTGGTGGAAAAAAGGCCCCTGAAAACCGTCCACATGCGGCCCCTGCGGTCGTGGATGGCCAGCACCCGGAAAGTGTTTTCCAGGATGCGTTCCTTTTTTTCAACCAGGTGTTCCACAAGCAGGTTTTTTGCCCGGCTTTCCGGAAGTTTTTCAAGGGCCCCGGCCCTGGCCAGGCAGGTATGGGCCTGAAAAAGCCCCTGCCGGGTAAAGCGCATCATGTCGAGATCTTTGATTTTCAGCTCTTCGAGCAGCTCAAAGATTGCTTCGCGCATCCGTCGGTCAGGCCGGTTTAAGGCTTCGATGAGAATCTGGCCGCTGATGTAGCCGGCGTTTCTGATCTTGTCCCGTGCCATCTGCGCAATGTCGGGATCTGAATCCCCCAGGTGCCTGATAATCTCAGACAATGTTGGGTCATCGGTGATTTCCATGCTTTCTATGGCCGCGCGCCGAAGGCCGGCATCCGGGTCATTGAGAAAAGGGGCGGCAATATCATTTAAATTGCCCGGCGAAAGTCGGTACAGGCAGCGCAGGATATCGCCCCGGATGGACTTGTTGCCGGCATCTGAAAGCATTTCGGTTAAAATGCCGGCATAGTTTTTTTCCCCTGTCTGAGCTGCGGCAATAACGCCTGCCCTGCGGTGATCAATGTCTTTGGCGTAAAGCCAGGTATCGATTTTGGGTTTGAGCTTGTCCGGGCTTTTCATGTACAGACATCCTGCGGCGTTTCCCCGAACCTCCGGATGGGGGTGTTGGATCAGAGTTTCGAGCCGGTCCCGGATTGCAGGGTTTGCAATCCCTGCTCTTCGTATGGTGTTGATCACGGCCACTGTGAGTTCGGGGGCATCCGGGACAAAAAGCATTCTTTGCAGCATTTCTGCGGCATTGGGGCCGGGGTTGTCTGAAAGCATCTCCAGCAGCCTAATCCGGGTGGCTGTATCCTGCTGGTCAATGGTTTCGGCCACAAGATCGTCAAAATTCTTCACATCCAGGGTTTTGAGCAGCCGGGCATACCAGAGCGCATCTTCGCCCCGGGCATTTAAAAAGGCTTGTGTCAGTCCCGGATCGGCCTGGTCCTTTTTTAACAGCTTGCCCAGATTCTGCTGCTCCATGCTTTTTAAATCCAGCATGTTTCTGGAAATCAGGTCCATGAGGATGGCGGCATATTTGCGCTTTAGTATAAACGGGGCCGCCAGCCAGACCAGCACAAAGGGCAGGGCCACCAGGGAAAGATAGCGGGGGTGAAACAGGTTGGCTGAGGCCAGAATCAGCCCGGAGCCCACAAACAGGGCGACGCGGACCACGGTTCCCCGCAGAAAGGGCCGGACCATGGCCCTGTAGGATTCGGGAAACAGCCCGATTAAAATGGAACTGGCCGGCATGTTGATGGTGGTGCGGATGATGTTTGTGGACATGCGGGCATACACGGCGGAAAAAATGTCAAAGCGCGTCAGAAAAGCGATAAATGCGATAATGTAGTTAAACGGGTGAAACATCAGGGCCACGGGCAGGCCGAAGCGGCCGTAGAGCCGGCCCACAAACAGCAGCAGCACCAGGCTGATGATATTGAGCACCCCCCGGAAATAGGAAAAAAAGCCCAGCAGGCCGGATTCGCTGGCAAAATAAGCATCTGCGGCAAAATTGAACTGGTAGTTCATGATGGTGATCACCACATTGGGCATAAAGGTGAGCACCAGTACGATTTTGACCAGGGTTGACTGCCGGATCAAGGGCAGCACCTGCTGGAACTGCTCGCGCATGGGCGGCTGGGACTTTACTTTTTTGCCCTTTGTGTCCCCTGGCAGGGCCATGTGCATGTGTATGCCCATGGCCTTGACCACAACAGCGCCTATCAGACTGATGCCCAGGTAGACCAGCAGCAGGTTGTCAAAATGCAGGGCTGTGGCCAGGTAAGGCGTTGAAAAGCTGCCCGCGATCAGGCCCATGACCCCGCCTGCGGTCAGAAGGGGAAAAATGCGCTTGGACTGGCGGGTGTTGTAGAGATCATTGGCCAGGTTCCAGAAAAGCAGGGCTTCAAGCAGTTCAAACTGGCTTTTTAGCATGAACAGCAGCGGATAGATCAAATCCAGGCCCATGGGGATCAGCAGGCGGATGCCGCCCACAGACAGCCCGCAGAACACAAACAGCATGCCCAGCAGCCGGGTGCTTTGCAGCCGGGTCATAAACAGGGCCAGAATGCCGGTGAGCACAAAGGTGGCAACAGAGTTGAGCATGTTGACAATGGGCAGGTACTGGACCCCGTAGCGTTTGAGAAAGGCGGTTTCCGCGTAGTTGTTGAGCACCATGCCGGAGCTGCGCAGCAGAAACAAAAGCGCGGCGGTCCATAAAAACAGGGCCACCTCGTCTTCGTGGAGCTTAAGCCAGTTTAAAAGCACCCTGCGCATCAATCCGCCTCTTTGACCAGGCGGAAGCCGGTGGTTTTAAACCTGGCCGCCGGATGGGCGTAGGCGCGGTTGGCGCTTCTTAAGCTGTGGGGGTCGCTGTACCAGGAACCTCCCCTGCGTATCCGCCGCACGCATTCAAACGTGCCCGGATCTTCGGGCAGGGGGTATTGATCAAAGCAGTCCTGACACCATTCCCAGACATTGCCGTGCATGTCGTAAAGCCCCCAGTCATTGGGTTCATAGCTTTTCACCGGTGCCGGCCCGTTTGCCGCCAGTCCCAGCGATTTAACGGTTTCCACGCACTGGCCGGATTTGACAGGGGAATTGGCGTACATGGCCCGGGTGCATTCAATATTATTGCCCCAGAAAAAAGCGGTTTGCGTGCCGGCCCGGCATGCGTATTCCCATTGGGTTTCTGTGGGCAGGCGGTAGGTTTGACCGGTACGGCGGTTTAGCTTTTTTATGAATCTTTTGCAGTCATGCCATGAAACCCCGGTAACAGGCAGATCCTTTGGCCCCTTTCTGGGGAAAAGCCATTTTTTGCCCATCACCGCCTGCCACTGGCCAATGGTCACCTCAGTGGTCTGCATAAAAAACGGCTCAGAGATGACCGCCGGGTGGCGTTCTTCGCTTTCACCCCGAAGGGGCGCATCCGGGGGGCTGCCCATCATGAACCGGCCCGGTTCGATTCTGACAAATTCCATGCCCAGGCGGTTTTGATAAACATTTTCCTCTCCCCAAACAGGCGGGGA
>JAGTVF010000265.1 GCA_018224315.1 Desulfobacterales bacterium
CGTTCAAGCCAGGGGTGATCAGCATAACGCATGAACCATTCAATGGTTTTTCTGTTTCCAAAAGAATGCCGTTTTGACTCAGGTCCAGGGCTTTTGCACTGCCTTGATCCGTTACGTCCATGTTTGCATCAAAAAGAATGTAACTGACATCGTTTTCAGTCTTTATTCGATTGCTCTTTCGTCTGTCATCAACCGTGGTTGCGTTTTGCTGGCGATCCATTGAATGCACCTTTATACTGAATTCCAGGGACACAGGAAAATTGTCACCTGAAATCAATATCATTGAATTTAACCCTGTTCAAGCATTATGACCGTTTTTTCAACGGCAGGCAGAGGACAAAAGCGGTTTTGTTAAACGCTGGACAGAGCGCTTTGGCTTCCAAGCGCTATTCCCATGTGCAGGGCCTTGAGGTTGGCTTCCCGGAATCTTTCATCAAAACGGCCGGCCACGGCTGATTCCAGGGACCCGGTGGAAATGATTTGCGTCAACGCCGCCACGGCACCGAGCACGCAGATATTCAGGCCCCGGGTATTGCCCATCTCCTGTTTGACCTGATCCTGAAACGGCAGCCGGGCCAGACGGGCTTCAGCGCTTTTGTCCACTTTGACCAGAGCGGTGTCAGTGATCAGCAGGCCGCCGGGCCGGATGGTGGGATGGTATTTGTTGTATGCGGTCTGGGTCAGGCAGACCAGGACATTGGGCTGGATCACCTTGGGGTAGTAAATGGGCTTGTCCCATATGACCACATCGCTTCTGGCAGCCCCGCCCCTGGCCTGGGCCCCATAGCTCTGGGACTGGACCGCGTTTAACCCCTCGTGGAGAACAGCGGCTTCTGCCAGCAGAATTGCCGCGGTGATAATGCCCTGCCCCCCGGAACCGGAAAAAACCAGCCTGCACTTTTCCATCATGCCTTCTTTTACGTCTGCTTTTGTTGGTTTTTTTCGATGACTTTTTCATACTCCCGGCAGTATTCCGGAAGCTCTTTTTTCACAAACACGCCCCGCTCGATCAAGTCCGGGTCCTGATGCTTTTTTTCAGAACCCACAGCCACGGTGCGGTTCTTATAGGTCTCCATCATTTCCGGTGCATCCCCGGCCCGGTTATAGCGTCCAAAATATGTGGGACACTGGGTGAGCACCTCGAGCACGGAAAAGCCTTCATGCAAAATGGCATCCCGGATCAGGCGGGTAAGTTCATGAACATGATAGGTTGTGGTCCGGGCCACGAATGTGGCGCCTGCCGCTTCTGAGAGCTTTGCGATGTCAAAGCCGTGATCAATGTTGCCATAGGGCGCAGTGGAGGCCGCGGCCGCATAACCCGACAGCGGGGAGAATTGCCCGCCGGTCATCCCGTAAATCCGGTTGTTCATGACAATGGCCGTCATCTCGATATTGCGCCGGGCGGCATGCAAAAAATGATTTCCCCCGATGGCCAAAGCGTCTCCGTCGCCCATGGGAACAATCACGTTTAGCTCCGGCCGGCTCATCTTGATGCCGGTTGCAAAGGCCAGGGCCCGGCCGTGGATGGTGTGCATGGAGTGGAAATCCACATACCCGGAAATGCGTGCTGAACAGCCGATGCCCGAAACCATGACGATTTCGTTTTTGCTCATGCCCAGCGATTCCACGGCCCGGATCATGGCGTTTAACACCACCCCGTGGCCGCAGCCCGGACACCACATGTGCGGGAAAAACCGTTCGCGAATATAGTCTTTGACAGACATCAAATCACCTTAAGATTATACGCCTTTGCCATGCAGCAGCCGAAGGATGTTCTGGATATCCGTGGGGGAAATCAGCTGGCCGTCAATGCGGTTGGCCAAATACACCCGCTCGGGCCGGTCCACGGCCAGCTTTACCTCCCGGATCACCTGGCCGGTGTTTAATTCCACCACCACAATGTAATCGGCATTTTTGCAAACCTTGCGAACCACGTCGCCGGGAAACGGCCAAAGCGTCTGCAGTTCCAGCAGACCCAGCCTTTCGCCGCGCTTGCGGCGGTTTTCCACCAGGTGCCGGGCCGAACGGGCTGCCGCACCGTAGGAGACCAGGACCGTGTGGGCATCTTCGATGTGATCCTGCCGAAAAAAGGTCATATTTTCGGCATAATTGCCGATTTTGTCCATGAGATGCCGGATCAGGCCGTAGACGATTTTGGGATCATCTGAGGGAAAGCCCCACATATCATGATACAACCCGGTGACATTGTAGCGGTGCACCCCGCCAAAATCCGACATGGGCAGCCGCCCGTCTTCCCGGGGCAGATAGGGATGATAGTCAACCCCGCTTTCAACAGATGTCCTGAGCCGTTCCACCAGGGCGATTTCACCCCTTTCGGGAATCACCACCTTTTCACGCATATGGCCGGTGACCTCGTCAAACAGCAAAATCACCGGGGTTCGGAAAGCCTCGGCAATATTGAAGGCCTCCACGGTGATGGCAAACATGTCCTGGTGATTGGACGCAGTCAGGGCAACAATGGCATGATCACCGTGGGTGCCGTAGCGGGCCTGGTTAAAATCGCCCTGCCCCACATGCGTTGGAAGCCCAGTGGACGGGCCGCCGCGCTGCACATCCACGATCACGCAGGGGATTTCCGTCATCACGGCATAGCCAAGGGCTTCCTGCATCAGGGAAAAGCCGGGACCGCTGGTGGCGGTCATGGCCTTGCGGCCGGTCAAGGATGCCCCGATAATGGCGCAGATGGAGGCAATCTCGTCTTCCATCTGCAAAAACCGGCCCCCGATCTGCGGCAGCCGGGCGGACATGGTCTCGGCAATTTCGGTGGACGGCGTGATGGGATAGCCGGCAAAAAACTCCAGGCCCGCATAAAGGGCGGCCTCCACGCAGACCTCGTTTCCCTGGATGAATTTCACATTGCCCTGCATAGGCTCAAGTCTCCTGACATTCGACTTCAATGGCAAGGTCCGGGCACCGGTATTCGCACATGCGGCAGCATATACAG
This sequence comes from Desulfobacterales bacterium, assembly GCA_018224315.1. Lineage (GTDB taxonomy): Bacteria > Desulfobacterota > Desulfobacteria > Desulfobacterales > Desulfosalsimonadaceae > Desulfosalsimonas. The sequence continues at coordinate 2,966 of JAGTVF010000265.1, forward strand.
GCTTCCGGGGCGGCAGGATAGGCAATGTTGTGCTCATCGAGCGCCAGAACCTGTTTGGGGCAGAAATGCACGCAAATCCCGCAACCCTTGCACCAGGTGCGTTCAATATGATGGGCCTTTAACTTCTTTTTTGCCATTTTCCAAGCTCCGCGATTTGTGAAACGGTATTGTGCCTCTGTCAGCCCGGAAAATCAAGCCTGATTTCACTGCCTGTCATGCCGGGAACTTGTCATTACCCAATTTTTTTCCTTGTTTGCCGGGTGGCGGGGGTTTGAGTGAGTTATATCAATTCTGTAAATTATATTAACTTTATGAAATATTTATATTGACAAAACTATCTTGATATTATTAACTGGTTCCAAACACGCTTTCAGAAAAAAGGCAGGGCAATGCTTCAGGATCTTTTTACAAACATCGCCAGATTAAGCATCAAGATGCGGATTTACCGGGCCATTGAGGCTGCGGGAAGCGAAGCCGGAGAGCTCAGGGAACGGGAAATGCTGATTCTTGAAATCCTCAGCACCCAGGGCCCCATGAGCATGAGCGACCTGCTGCGCTTTTTTCCCGGGGTCCGGCAGAGCACCCTGTCCACGGACGTCAAACGGCTCAGATCAGAACTGGAAATGGTGGACATGAAAGTGGACCGAAACGACATGCGGGTGCACTTAATTGAGCTGTCGCAGAAAGGCCGTGAAAAGGTTGCGGAAATCAAGGCCCGGCAAGCCAGAAGCTATAAGCCCCTGGCCGCCGCCATTGGCGATGCGCCCGACGAAATTGCCGTACTGCAGCGTGTGGTGGACCGGGCCATCGAACTGGTGGACCGGGAAATCACCCGTCACGCTGAATCCCGGGATTAACCGGCACCTTATCCCGGGTGGACTGAAAGCACGAAAAAAAGGAGGCAAAAAATGAAAAAGATATTGACTGTACTTCTCGTTGTGCTCTGCCTGGTGGCTTTTTCCGGCACATCCGCATCTGCCGGAGACAAACAGCGCCACAGGTGGGAAGGCGTTGCCATCGGGGTGGGCGCGGCCATTGTCGGCCATGCCATTATCAGCAGCTACTACAGCAGCGGACCGGACCATGTCACCGTGATCCACCAAAGCCGCGATCACCGGTCATGTCCGCCGCCGCGCTACAGCCGGAGCCCCTCAAGGGCCCGGAGCCACTGGAAAGCCGGAAGCCACGGCCGGTACGAGAGAAAAGGCCCGGTTTATTACGAGGAAAGACACGTACAGATCATCCGGAAGGGTTTCGGTGAACAGAGATCCCGAGCTTCCGCATACGGTGCCGCAAGGTACTGTAATGAAGGCCCAAAATCTCGGCGGCACCACCGGGGCCGCTGATTTTGCCGTTGGTTGCCTTCAGCACCCGGCGGATATGGCGGGCCATCACCTCATCTAAAGTCGGCATGGGGCCGGATTCCTGATCTTCGTCTGTATCCGGCAAAAGCGATGAATTTTTCCGGAAAAATCCGGAAAAGGAAATCCGGCCCCCCTGGTATTGAATCAGGGCCCGTTCCACGAGATTTTCCAGTTCCCGGACATTGCCGGGCCAGTCATGGGCCAGCAGCTCACGCAACGCCCCGCTCTGCAGTTCAGGAGGCTGCTTGATTTTCAACTCTTGTGCCTTTTTTTGCATGAAAAAATTCACCAGGCCGGCAATATCTTCCTTTCGCTCCCGCAGGGGCGGGATGGAAATGGGAAACACATTGAGCCGGAACCACAAATCCTGCCGGAAGCGTCCATCTGCCACCATGTCCTGAAGGTTGCGGTGAGTGGCGGATAAAATCCGGACATTGACGGCAATCTCCCCGGATCCGCCCACCCTTTCGATGACTTTTTCCTGCAGCACCCGCAGCAGCCGAACCTGTGCCTGGGGGGAAAGCTCTCCGATTTCATCCAAAAAAATGGTGCCCCGATCGGCCCTTTCAAAACGTCCTTTTTTTCTTTCAACGGCACCGGTAAACGCCCCTTTTTCATGCCCGAACAGTTCGCTGTCCATGAGGCTTTCGGCAATGGCCCCGCAGTTGACCTTGATCAACGGACCGTTTCGCCTGTGGGAATGGTTATGGATAAAATTGGCAATCACTTCCTTGCCCACGCCGGTTTCGCCCAGGATCAGAACCGGACTGTCCAGGCCGGCCACCTGCCGGGCCATTTCCGTAACCTGTTGGAGCCCCTGGTCTGCACCAATGATTTCAGTCTCTGTCTTTTCATGCAGCCGCGCGTGAAGATGGCGGATATCATCTGTGAGCTGCCGGTTTAACGCAAGCACCTCCCGATGCTGCAGCACATTGGACATGGCAATGGCCACGGGCTCATGGACAATCTGCAGCAGCTCGGCCTGCTCTCTGGTGTACTGGTTTCGGCCGGCCGTCGAAACCCAGAGGCCCCCGATGCGGTTTCCCTCCAGTTCCAGCCGGATCATGATAAAGGAAATGTCGGTATCCAGTCCCAGCCGGGTAAACAAGTCCAGCAGATCCGGATCCTGCTCAAGGTTATTGACCACCATATAGGCTTCCAGGTCCACCTGTTTCTGGATCCACCTGGCCCGCATCTCCCGGGTATCGGGCAGCGAGACTTCCTGGCCGTATTTTTCCGCGGTTTTTGAAATTTTTCCCGCAATATTGCGAATCACATTTTTCTGCGGATCAAACAGCACCAGGGATATAAAGCCGGCGGGCAAATACTGATTGACATACTGCTGCATCCGTTTCAGGGCCACTTCAATATCCAAACTGCTGCATATCCGGACAGTGGCCTGCCGGAAAAATTCATTGCCATCCACCTGCATAATATCCCCCGAATACTTATTCATATATAACCAATTTGTCATATTTAACTAAAACATTTTGTGCATATATGACAAACAAAATCTTTCTTGTTTTTCAAATATTTGAAATAATTTAATTTATTTTTTTGGCACAGATCTGGCAAAGTAATGAATAAAAGCTTTTAAGGAAATCCATAAGCGCCCTGGCTGATCGGCGGCACGAAAAAGGCGTTTCCTCGCTTCAGGAGTCTCCTGGAGACTCAATTTCCGCTCGGAAACCCGCTTTTCCGCGCCGCCGTCAGGGCAAAGCCGTACACTTTCGGTATAACGTAAAAAAAGGTCTTCCTTGCAAGCCTGATTGTAGATGGCACCAGCAAAAATGACACGAACAATTTCAACATTCAATAAGGGAAAGGAGAGATGACAATGAAACAATTGAAAACTGGTATGTACATGATTCTGATGGGAACCCTGATCTGCTCGCTGACCGCCTGTGCAGCCACCGGCAGCCGCATGGCAGCTTCAACTGCCGGCGACTGCGAAATGAAGCCGGGTCAAAAAGTGATGATCACCGGCGTCTCCGATAATGATCAAGCAAAAAAACAATTTGAAGACGCCTTGTGCCGTGAGCTCAAAAATCAGGGGGTGGAGGCGGTTGCAAGCCATTCTGCTATCCCTGAGGCTTCAGGACTCGACCGCGAAACACTTCTGAAACAAGCCAATAACCGGGGAATCGATTTCGTATTTCTGGCCCGGGTGGCCGGCATGGAGGA
>JAGTVF010000266.1 GCA_018224315.1 Desulfobacterales bacterium
ATCACCACTGCCGGGCTGTCCGTGGATCCCGATGATCAGACCCGCACGGGCCTGATCCGCGCAGGCCTGGAAGACGTGCTCTACGGCGCACCCATTCTGCCCGGGGCCATGACCCTGGTGGGCCGGATCAAACAGGCCCGGGTTCTGGGCGTTCCGGCATGCGCCCTGTTTCACAAAACCACGAGCCTGGACCTGATACTGCCCCGGCTGCTGGCCGGCCAGCATCTGACCCGAAAAGACATGGCTGCCTATGCCCAGGGTGGATTTTGCCTGAGCTGCAAGGCCTGCACCTTTCCCAAGTGTCCGTTTGGAAAATAGGTTTTTGGGGTTTGCACCGGCGGTTTTCGTGCTTATTATAAATCCATCAGGGGTAGTTTAGCTCCTGATCAAAAGCGGAAAAGCAGGCCATTTCTTTCCAGCTTTTGCCATGAGACACCCTCCCTTTGGCACGGCGGGAGCCTGTTTCACCCCCGGGCTCCCGTCGTTTTTTTATCCACCCCGTCAATAGCTGCCCAGTATCTTGAAATAATCAATCTTTTCCGCCAGCTGCCTTATCACCGGTGCCAATTCATCGCTGTCCACATCGGCTTCGAGATCCACGTAAAACATGTATTCCCAGGGCTTGCCGTGAATGGGCCGGGATTCGAGCTTGACCAGGTTGATGCCATTGTCGGCAAATACCTTCAGGGCCTCAAACAGGGCTCCGGGCTGGTTGCCCGTGGAAAAGATAAGAGACGACTTGGTTTTCTGCCCGCCGGAAATGGGCTCTTTGGCAATCACCACAAACCGGGTGTAATTGCGGGCATTGGTTTCAATGCCCTGCTCCAGGATTTCCATTTCATGGATCCGGGCCGCTTCCCGGCCGGCCAGGGCGCCTTCGGCGAAATTGTTCTGCTCTTTTACGAGCCTGACCGCCCGGGCCGTGTCTGAAACCGGGATCCATTCCCATTGATGGCGGTCAATATAGCTGCGGCACTGCTGAAACACCTGGGGATGGGAATACACCCGGCGGATGTCTTCGACCCGCGCTCCGGGATGGCCGATGAGGTGATGCTCGATTCGCAGCAGAATCTCGCCCACAATACGCAGATCATATTCCAGCAGCAGATCATAATTTTCATGAACGCTGCCGGCCAGGGAATTTTCCAGGGGAATGACCCCGAAATCCGCCCCGCCTTCCCGGACCGTCTCATAGATTTCCCTGAATGAATTCATGGGCACGGGCTGAACCTGGCCGCCGAAATACTGGGTGCAGGCCTTGTGGCTGTAGGTGCCCGGCTCGCCCAGAAAAGCCGCACGCCGGCCCGCCCCGCCGCCGGCTTTCTCCATACGGTCCACGGCCCTGGCCTTGTCGAGATAGCTGAAATCCAGCTGCTTGTCCACCACCGGAGAAATCACGTACAAATCCCGCATGAGCCGGGAAAACTGCTCCGGGTAAAGGCTCTGGGCCCCGTCTGACAGGGCGTGATCCGGGTCATCGTGGACCTCGATCATCAGGCCGTCGGCCCCTGCGGCAATGGCGGCCCGGGCCATGGGGCTGACCTTTTCCCGGATTCCGGTGGCGTGGCTGGGATCAATGATCACAGGCAGGTGGGTGAGATTTTTGATCACCGGAATGGCCGAAAGATCCAGGGTGTTGCGGGTGTAGGGCTCAAAGGTACGGATGCCGCGCTCGCATAGAATCACATTATCGTTTCCCTCGGAGACAATGTATTCAGCTGACATGAGCCATTCCTCGATGGTGGCGGCAAGGCCGCGCTTTAACAGCACCGGCTTTCCCAGCCGGCCCACGCACTTTAAAAGCTCAAAGTTCTGCATGTTGCGCGCCCCGATCTGGATGACATCCACGTATTTCATCACCAGGTCGGCCTGGGCCGGGGTGGTAATTTCCGTGACCACGGGCATGCCAAAGGTCTGACGCACCTCGGCTAAAATTTTTAAACCCTCTTCGCCCATACCCTGGAAGGCATAGGGCGAGGTCCGGGGCTTAAACGCCCCGCCCCGGAACAGCACGGCCCCGTATTTGCGCACCTTTTCGGCAATGGCAAGCGTCCGTTCCCGGCTTTCCACCGCACACGGCCCGGCAATGACCACGATGCGCTCGCCACCCACGGAAACATCGCCCACCTGCACCCGGGTGTCTTCGGGATGCATCTGCCGGCTGACAAGCTTAAATGCCGTATTGACCGGCACCACCCGGGAAACGCCCTCCAGGGATTCATAAAAATCCGGCGGGTGGCCGGCATCTCCGGTGGAGCCGATAATCTGGCGGCCCGCCTCGGTGATTTCACGGGAAATGCAGCCGCCTTCGCGCAAAATCCGGTAAATGCGGTTTTTCTGTTTCTGGGTGATGTCAGGCTCCAGTACGATTAACATCTTTGACCTCCTGTGTTTCAAACATGGCTTTTTTTTATTTGCCGGGGCCCCGGGGCGGGTGCCAGACGAAAAAACCCCGGGAAAAAATCCCCCGGGGTCTTTTAAACAAAAAACCCCGGGCGGACATGATCGGTCCACCCGGGGTTGTGCGCGCCTGTGAATTTTTACTGCAAGCTACACCGCCGGATGGACGCTTCTAAAACCAAAAAAGAAGCGTCTGGTAAAAAAATTGTTTTGACGGCCGGTACAATGGTGCAGCTGCATGGAAAAATCCTTTGTTAAAAAATGATATACAAATCTATTATGCCTTTTACCTTCACCTGTCAACACCTAAAAATACCCCTGATTTTTCCGGTAAAGCCATCAAAACACCTGCATGCACAACACCACAACCATGGTGATGCCGATCAGGGTTTTGACCAGCGTGGCCCCTACCCGGCCGTAAAAAGCACCTGTGGCCGAACGAAAAGATGCCGCCACATCTTTTTTCACCGCCAGCTCCACGACAAACGCGCCCAGAAAAACCCCGGCAAACAAACCAATGACCGGCCCAAGCAGAAAAACCGGCACTCCGGCAAAAGCCCCGATAATGCCGCCGACAATGCCGCCGAATGCCGCCCGCCGGGAAGCCCCCCGTTTGGTGGCCATGCTCACCCCCAGGATATATTCCAGAATCTCGCCGGCGACGGCCAGGGCCAGCA
>JAGTVF010000267.1 GCA_018224315.1 Desulfobacterales bacterium
CCCGGGAGACACCGGTAAAGGATACGGGCTTGCCCCCGGCATCCCTGTGGAGCAACGCGTTGACCTCCATGCAGACCTTTCGCCCGTTTTTCCCCAGATGATCGGCCTCTGTCATCACCCGGCCGTCACCGTCAGGATCCGCAGCTGCAGATGCAAAAACAGTCCTTACTTTCTTTGCGGTTTCCGGGTCAAAAATAGCATCAAGCCCCACCCCGCTGGCCTGATCCTGGGGAACGCCAAGGATGCGCTCCACGGACCTGGAAACATAGACAAAGGTCATGGAGGACAAATCAAAGGTCCAGATAATGTCATTGGATTCCTCCACCAGAAAACGATACCGCTGTTCGCTTTCCGCCAGTTTCCGGGCCGCCTCCTTTTGGTCCGTGGTATCCCTGGCAATGCAAACCACCTCTACATGCTCCGGGCTTTCCCGAACAATGGTGTTTCTGGCAGCAAGCCACCGCCAATTGCCATCTTTTGTCAATGCCCGGTATTCAAGGGTCATGCGGCCCACCCCATGGACTCCCCGGTTCTGATAGCGGGTGTAAATCTCAGAGAGAATATTGAGAATGCCCGCCACGTCATCGGGATGCACAAAGGGAACAAAGGGCTTTCCGATAAACGTCTCCGGCCCGTAGCCCAAAATGGCCCGGCAGTTAGGAGAGATATAGACGAACTCGCCGTTTTCATTGACCGTGAAAATCAGATCAGCGGCGTTTTCCACAATCATCCGGTAATATGGCTCACAGCTTTGCTGCCCCTCCCCTGCCTGCTCCGGCGGGGCGGCCGGCCCGCGTTTGAGGGCGGCAAGTTGTTCTTCAAGCTCAGCAATGCGTTTTTTCAGCGATTCTTTTGTGGACTGTGCTGTCATGTTTTCCTGTATGGCATCAAATTCTTTGATCCTGTAAGGGCAAACAAGGCCCGGGCCGCAAGCGGAATTGCCCTTTTATAAAACCAGATCATATGATATATTATCAAGTTTTCAAAACTTGGTATACCAAAAATCTCTATGGTGCCGGGCGCCGCTGCACCGGGTGTCGCAAACCGATAACGAAAAGCATACGGAAAACAGACGCTGTTATGAAAAATGACAAATTCCCTCTGATCCGCTTCGGAATCTACACACTGCTCCTGCTGCTGCTGGGCGGGTTTTTAAATTACGTTGCCGGAATGGAAGACATCCGGCAGTTTAAGGAAGGCGGCATTGTGGAGTGGCTGCAGCTGGTTGTTTTGGGCATGTCGGCTGGGGTCATGTTTGCTGCGGCCCGGCGCCGGGTGCCGGGGACAAAGATTTTCCCAATCATCACAGCCTTTGTGACGCTGCTTGCAATGGTTCGCGAATGCGACGCTTTGCTGGATCAGGCCCTGCCTACCGGTGGATGGCAAGCACCTGCAACCGTCCTTGTGGTAACGGCTTTTCTGCTGGCCTGGTACAACCGGGACACCTTTGGCCGGCAGCTCAAACAGCTGTCCCAGACTTCGACTTTTACGCTCATGTGGGCCGGGCTGGCAGTGGTGATATACGGCCAACTCACCGGCCACGGCCCCTTTCTCGAACCGCTTCTGGGCGATGACTACGCCCGGAATTACAAACGTCTGCTGGAAGAATGCCTTGAAATGCTGGGCTATTTCATGCTGTTTGCCGGCAGCATTGAACTTTTCTTTGAAACCCGGGACCAGTCCGACAACCCCTGACCCTGCCCCGGGAGTTTTCTAAAAATCCCTTTGCCAGAGAACTGTTTCCGGCGTGATCAGTATTTTCCGCCGTGCTCGTTTTTGACCTGGTCCCGGTCGATTTCGCCCTTTTGGGTTTTGGGCAGCGAATCAACAAACACTACTGAGTGCGGTTTCTTGTACCGGGCGATCCGGGAGGCCACAAAATCGATCAGATCCTTTTCCCCTATGGTTTTGCCGGGCTGTGTCACGCACACGGCCAGGACCGCCTCGCCCCACTGCCGGTCCGGCACGCCGATAACGCTGACCTCTGCAATGTCGGGATGTTCCATGATCACGGCCTCGACTTCCGCGGGATAGACATTTTCCCCGCCCGGCTTGATCAGCTCTTTTTCCGCCTTTCGTTTCACATACCAAAGATAGCCGTCTGCATCAAACCGGCCGATATCCCCGGTATGATGCCAGTTGTTGCGAAACGTATGCGCAGTGTCCGCCACCCGGTTCCAGTAACCGAGAAAAACAGAGGGCCCGCGCACGCAGATCTCACCCTCCCCGCCGTGGGTCACGGGCTGGTCATTGTCGTCAAAAAGGGCCACATTGGCAATGATAGTGGGCTTGCCCGCACTTTTCGGCCGCTCGCTATACGGCGCCCAGGTCACAGCCATGGCCTCGGTCTGGCCGAATCCCGCCCCGAAGGATACATTGGGCGCGATCTGGCTGAACTGTTCCAGGCTCTCGGAATGATCCAGCCCGCCCACGGTGCGCAGGGCGGAAAGATCTATGCTGCCGCCCAGTTCCCGGTGCTTGTCGATCAGGCGCTTTAAAATCGGGGAAAAGTTGAAAAAGGTGGTGCCTTTTTCCGCCTCAATGCCTTTTAGTACCTGCTCCGGGTCAAAACGTTCAAAAATCACGTTTTTGCCCCCCGCATGCATGACCGCCATGAGCCTGGCCAGCCCGGCGATATGGAAAAGGGGCAATATGCACATATGGCAGGATTGCAACCCGAAACCCTCGCTGACCATTGCCTGGTAATTGATGGCACAAATGTTTCCCTGGCTCAGCAGCGCCCCGCGGGGCCGGCCCTCAACTGCCGCGGTATGAATGATCACAAAACCCGTGTCCGTGGTGATATTGATTTCATCCGCAGCACCGGGGTCTTCATAAAGGGCGGAAAACGGTTCATAGCCGGCCGGCACATCCCCGCCGCCGATGGTATAATATTTTTCAATCCCGGTTTCAGATTTCAGCCCCAGCACCTGGTCCCTGTAGTCCGGGCCGGCAAACACGCATACTGGCGTGGCATCTTTTAAAACATAAGCCACTTCGTCTGCAGAAAAACGCCAGTTGACCGGAACGACAATGGCGCCGATTTTTGCAGCAGCCCCGTAGAGAATCACGAACTCATCGCAATTGTGTGCCACCACGCCAAGACGATCCCCGGAACAAATACCGGCACGCAAAAACCCGGCGGCCAGACTGTCACACTTTTGCTTGAACTCCCGGTGGGTCAGGCGGACATCCTTATCAACAATGGCCTCCTGATCGGCATACAAAACCGCATTGCGGCAGATAAAATCATAAATGGTATAATCCCGAAGTCCCATCATTCCCCCTTGTTGCACAGCACGTCATTTATGGCGCAATGAGTTTCCAGATTTCCGCATCTGCGGTTCAATGTTTTGTCTTGACCCGCAGGACGGTTTCGATCAATTAGTGGCACAATACATTGTTTTACCCTGCGAACGCAAGCCAAGCTTTGAGTACGCATGAATTCTGGTTTAAATTTATTTCAAAAAGGTTTACGGTGCTTTTGTTTATCTTCATGGTTTAACCTTTTACTGACAGAACAAAGGAGGCATGCATGACGTTTCGAAAAATCGATCCCACCCCCTCGGCCTATAACTATCAGCTGCTGATCAAGCACATCCTGGAAACCCCCCTGATCTATTCCCCGGACCAGGAAATCATCTACCGGGACTTAAACCGCTATACCTACCGGGACTTAAACAGAAGAGTCCACCAACTGGCAAACACGCTGGCATCCCAGGGTGTGGAGCCGGGCAGCACTGTTGCGGTCATGGACTGGGACAGCCACCGGTACCTGGAATGCTTTTTTGCCGTTCCCATGATGGGCGCGGTGCTTCACACCATCAACATACGTCTTTCCGCAGAGCAGCTGATCTATACCATCAATCATGCCGAAGACGATGTCATCCTCGTCAACGAAGAATTCCTCCCGCTTCTCGAGTCGGTCAAGGACAAGTTCACCACGGTCAAAAAAATCATCCTGATCAGCGACAGCGGCAAAAGCCCGGACACCTCGCTGACCATAGACGGCGAATACGAAGAACTGGTCAACAAGGCGGAAAAATCCTATGATTTTCCGGACTTTGACGAAAACACCATGGCCACCACCTTCTACACCACCGGAACCACAGGGCTTCCCAAGGGCGTGTTCTTCAGCCACCGGCAGCTGGTGATGCACACCTACGGCATGCTGGCCAATCTTGCCGCATTCGAGTCCCAGGCGCCGATCAGCTCCAAAGACGTATACATGCCCATCACCCCCATGTTTCACGTGCATGCCTGGGGCGTGCCTTATGTCATGACCCTGCTGGGGGCCAAGCAGGTCTATCCCGGCCGCTACGAGCCGGAAATGCTGCTCAAGCTGCTGGTCTCGGAAAAAGTGACAGTATCCCACTGCGTGCCCACCATCATGCACATGCTGGTCTCCAGTCCGGCCATCAAGAATTTTGATCTCACGGGCTGGAAGGTGATCATCGGCGGCTCGGCACTGCCGCGGGGCTTGTGCAGGGAAGCCATGAAACTGGGCATTAACATCTATAATGCCTTCGGCATGTCCGAAACCTGCCCGCTGCTGACAACCGCGGTGCTCAAGCCCAAGATGATGGACTGGAGCGAGGATGAACAGGTCAAGTACCGCTGCCGAACCGGCCGGCCCGCGCCCAACG
>JAGTVF010000268.1 GCA_018224315.1 Desulfobacterales bacterium
CCGGCAGGATTATTTCCGCGATCAGCTCCGGCGCTTTGAGCAGGCCGCAGACGAAAATCGCAGATCCCGGTGACAGGAAAAAATGAAGCCCAACCCGCCATTCGAAAAACCGCTTTTGGAAGTGCGACAGGATGAGGAAAACACCCTGAACGTGATCCTGCAGGGCCCGGCCGATATCTCCACAGCGCCGGCCCTGATCCGGCAGCTGTCCGCATCTGTGCCCCCAAACCAAACCATCCAACAGGTCAAGGTGGATTTTGCCCGCGTCACCCGGTTGGACGATTACGGGGCCATGGTGGTGCTGCGTCTTGTCCAGATACTGAAACTCAACCACGACCAGCTCAGTTTTGTCAATCTTGCCCCGGAACATGAAAAAACCCTGGCACTGGTGGATTTTGGCCAGCCGGACTGCCGTATCCCGTCGCACAAATCCGGCAACCTGATCATCCGGCTCGGGGATGCCACCATTTCGGTTTTCCAGGGCGGAACCCTTTTTGTTGAATTTATCGGGGCCATGGTATTTTCCCTGATGCGGGTGTTAAAGCGCCCGCAGTCTTTCCGGGCAAATGATGCCATCACCTACATGAAAACCACAGGGGTGGACGCCCTGCCCGTGGTGGGGCTGATCAGTTTTCTTCTGGGACTGATCATGGCGTTTATGTCCTCGCTGCAGCTCTCCCAGTTCGGCGCCAATTTGTATGTGGCCTCTTTGGTATCTCTGGCCATGGTCTCCGAGCTGGGCCCGATCATGACCGCCATTGTGGTGGCCGGCCGGTCAGGATCGGCTTATGCCGCGGAAATCAGCACAATGAAAATTTCAGAAGAAATTGATGCCCTGGTGGTCATGGGCTTTGACCCCAACCTGTTTCTGGTCCTGCCACGGGTTGTGGCCGCCATGGTGGTGGTGCCGATTCTGACCGTATTTGCCGGCATATTTGCCGTTGCCGGCGGCCTGGTCATCGGCGTGCTCATGCTCAGTTTGAGCCCGGGGGCCTATATCCAGCAATCCCTGGAGGCGCTGTCTTTGTTTGAAGTCATGTGGGGATTTTCCAAATCCGTGGTATTTGCCCTGCTCATTGCCCTGACCGGATGCTTCCGGGGTCTTCAGGCCCGTGGCGGGGCCGCGGCCGTGGGCAGTGCCGCCACTTCCGCGGTGGTGACCAGCATCTTTTTGATTATTTTGTTTGACTCGGTTTTTGCGATAATCCGCAGCTACTGGTAAGAAAGGTTTATGGGCGCAAACGACATTATACGGGTTGAAAACCTGGCCGTTGTTTACGGTGAAGACCATGTCCTGGACGGGGTGAGCTTTACGGTGAACAAAGGCGAAATTTTTATTATCGTGGGCGGCTCCGGATCAGGCAAATCCACGCTCATGCGCCACATGACCGGCCTGGAAGCCCCTGCAGGCGGCAACATTTTTATCGGGGACACCGATATTGCCGCATCCGGTTCAAAAGATTTCTCTGCGACCCTGAAGCGCATCGGGGTGCTGTTTCAGGCCGGGGCCCTTCTGGGCTCCATGACCGTGGCGGAAAACGTGGCCCTGCCGATTTCGGAATTCTCAGGGCTGCCGGCCGAAGCCGTGGCTGCCATGGTGCAGATCAAACTTTCCCTGGTGGGCCTGGAGTGCTACGGTGAGCACCTGCCCTCGGAGATCAGCGGAGGCATGAAAAAACGCGCCGGTCTGGCCCGGGCACTGGCCTTAAACCCGGACATTCTGTTTTTAGACGAGCCGTCAGCGGGCCTGGATCCCGTCACAGCCGCTGAAATCGACCAACTGATCCTGCATATCAACCAGACCCTGGGCACCACCATTATTATCGTGACCCATGATCTCGACAGCATCTTTGCCGTGGGTCAGCGGGCGATTATGCTGGGCAGGGAATCGGGCCATATCATCGCCCGGGGCGCGCCCGCGGATTTGCGGGACCATGACCCCAACCCGGAAGTCAGGCGCTTTTTCACCCGCAAGCCGCCGGATACATAGACGGCCGCACAACAGCAGCCCGGCTTTGGGCCGGACAATCAAGCATTGCGCACCGGGGGCAAATCCGGTATTCTGAACGAAAGATTTCAGATTTTTAAAAATTCTGTTTCCCGATTATTGTACTGCGTTATTGACAGGAAAACATCAGCATGCAGTCTGTGCGGACAAAATTCTCTGTAGGCTTGTTTGTGATCATCGGCATGACAGCTGTGATCCTGGTGATCCTGTGGCTGGGCATGGCCCAGTACTTCCAGGAGGGGCACAAATACACCGCGTATTTTGACGAATCCGTGCAGGGCTTAAGCCAGGATGCAGCCGTCAAATACCGGGGAGTCAACGTGGGCCGGGTGGAGCAGATCAATGTGGCCCCGGACGGCCGGCTCATTGAAATCGTGTTCACCCTGGACAAAACCCTCCAGAAAACGGCCAATCTCGTGGCCCAGATCAAATCCGTGGGCATTACCGGCATCATGTTCGTGGAGCTGGAAAGACAGGCGCCGGATGAACTGGTTTCGGTCCCGGATTATAAATTTGAGCCCAAACACCCGGTGGTGGCCACCCGGCCTTCTGAAATCAAACAGCTTTTATCCGATATCAATGAGATTCTGGGAAACATCAAGCAGGTGGATATGGAAGGCATTTCGGTTCAGCTCAGCGAACTGCTGGAAAAAAGCAACCAGCTGCTCGACACCCAAAAGTGGAGCCGCCTCCGGAGTTCTGCGGAACAAAGCCTGCAAAACATCAACGGGCTGATTACCGATACCCGAAAGGCCGTCAACCAAATTGATGCAACCCTCAACACCAGCGCCGGCCGGTTTGACAGCGCGGTGGACCAGGTGGGAAAGGCCGCTAAAACCGCAGACGACCTTTTTGCCCAGGGTTCGGCAGGCCTGGATGAAGCCCAAAACCGCGTCCGAAACTATGACCGGCAGATGGCCGATATCATCGGGGAACTCCGGGAAGCTGCAACGGGTATCAACCACCTGATCCACCAGCTGGAGCGGCAGCCATCACAGATTCTTTACGGCCGGCCCGTGCCGGAAAAGCCGGTGGCACCGGAAACCAAACCAAAGCCCCGGCCGGAAACCAGATAAAACAAGACCTTCATGGAAGAAAAGCGCTTAAAAAAATGAAGCCAAATACCTTCTCCATACTGATGCCGGCAATCGTGGCCGCCATTTTCGCAATCATGCTTCTGCCCGGATGCGCCGGTTTCAATCAACCCCCAAAGCCCGTGGAATCCTATGTTCTTTCTTATCCTGGGCCAATGCCGGCCAATGACAAATCCAGTGCCCCGGATGCGGTGCTGGCCGTCGGGGCCTTTGACGCGGCCGAGCCCTACCGGTCCAGGCAGATGGTGTATGCCGATCATCCGTTGCGCAGAAAAAATTACACCTACCATCAATGGGCCGCAAAACCCGCAGACATGGTCCGCGACCAGATCATCAGCGACCTTGCGGCGGCGCATGCGGCAAAAAGCGTAACCCGCGCCGAAAAGGCGCTGGAGACGCCCACGCATGTGCTTGGGGCCAGTATTGAGGCATTTTACGAAGATGACACAAAAAACCCGTGGCAGGCCGTGATCAAAATCCGCACGACCCTGGCCGAAACCCGGAGCGGGCAATCCGGCGGGCGATCTGTTATCATGACAAAAACCTATCAGGCAACACAGGATCTTTCCCAAAACAATCCCCTGGGCCTGGCCAGGGCCATGAGCACGGCCCTGGCCGAAATTTCAAACGATCTTGCAGCCGATATCCGAAAGGCCCTGGAGCGGTAATTTTGTCTAGAACGTGTTTTGCCGGCAGAATTCTTCCACGGATTTGCGCTTTGGCGCAGAGGGCACCTTTGCGGGATATCCCATGGGAATCAGGCTTACCAGTTCATGATTTTGAGGCACATTGAGCAGTTCTGCGGCCTTGTCCTGGTCAAAAAGGCCCATGATCACCGAGCCCAGCCCCAGGCAATGGGCGGCCAGAGACAGGTTCTGGACGGCAATGCCGAGATCGAACATAAACCAGTCCCCGAACTTGGTGGTCACCTGCTCCTTGTAATAGCCGGACTCATTTAAGCGGGCGCACAAGGCCAGCACCACCGGCGCATTGACCAGGGCCTTGCTGGCCGGGTTGGACTTGGGCACGGCTTCCTGCTGCAGCCGGGCCTTGATTTCCGGATCGGTTACCACCACCACTTCCCAGCACTGGGTATTGGCCCAGGAAGGCGCCCACCGGACAGCTTCGAGCACGGAGTTGAGCACGTCATCGGAAACGGGTTTGTCTTCGAAATTGCGGACGGTGCGTCTTTGGTAAATGGCGTCTAATACTTCATTGCTCATGATCTGCCTCCGATGTTGATTGGTTTTGTAAAAGCCGGGCAGCCATTTCCAGGTCTGCCGGTGTGGTGATCTTGATATTGCTGCGGCTGCCTTCGATGATGGCAACCGAAACACCCATGCGCTCCACAAGGGAGGCGTCATCGGTTCCGAGAAATCCGTCGGCCCCTGCTTTTTCAAAAGCCCTTTGAATGAGGCCAAAATCAAAAGCCTGGGGCGTCTGGGCCAGCCAGATCCCGTCCCGGCTCACGGTTTGAACGATCATGTTGCCGGCGCCCACCTGCTTAAGGGTTTCTGCGGCAGGAATGCCGGCAATGCAGGCCCCGGTTTCAGCCGCCTTGTCGATACAGCCGGAAATGAGTTCAGCAGTGACAAAGGGACGCACCCCGTCATGGATCACGACAATTTTTTCAGGCCGGTCCAGGCTGTTTAACCCGCATTGCACCGAGTCCTGGCGTTTTGCGCCCCCGGCCGTGAGTTTGACGGGTTTTTGCGTTTGCACCAGGGGCAGAACCGATTGGCGGCAAAACGCAAAATCCGCGTCCGGAACCACAAGGCAGATATCGGCGATCCGGGGATGTGCGGCAAAAACCTGCAGGGTACGCGCCAGAACGGGAATGTCTCCAAGCGCAAGAAACTGCTTGGCCACCGGCGAACACATGCGCACCCCGCGTCCGGCCGCCACGATCACAGCTGATGCCATATGCCGGGTCGCATTCATAAACCAATCACAAAGCCTATCTCAGATATTTCAGGCTTTTGGGAAGGGCAATGCCCTTTCCCATCCGGTCTTCGCCGTAATTGACCCCGGCCAGCACCTCAATATCTTTTAACGCCCGGACATCGCCCTCAAAAGTCACCTTATTGATGCCTTCCTTTTGTATCATGCCCCCGGCCCACTGAATATCGAGCACGCTGCTGGCGTCAAAGCGGTGATCATCCACCACCAGATCCACCTGCCCGCCGTAGCGCTGAACCACCTTGGCCACAAGCAGGCTGGGCCGGCAGTGAAACCCCAGATCCTTTGGGATGGGCACCTGGATGGCGCCTTTTTCCACGTTTTCCTTTAAAATTTCCCTGGCCTCGTCCCGGCCGGAGGCAAAGTAATGGTTGACGTAATACAGGCCGTAATTGATGGTACAGTCCAGCAGGCGGTCGGGGTCCACCAGTTCACAGAGCTGCTTGCGCACCACCCGGTAGATGTTTTTATACCCCACCTCGATTAAATGCCGCTCGTAGAAATGCAGGAGCCGGCCCATGATCTGCAGAAGGTGGAAAATGACTGAAAAATAGGAGCGAAACTGCTTCAGTCCCCGATTGCCGTATCGGAATCCGCCGTGGATCACATAGGAGTCAAACGAGGACTGCAGGTTGTGCACCAGCATTTCAAAACGCCGGATCTCCACCTCGTTGACCTTGTCTGGCACCAGGGCCTTTAACCCGTCGCGGTCATATACCTCGTAGAATTCATAGGTGTCAAAATCATCGGCAATGGAGAGAAACTCGTTGGCCACCCGGACAATCTGGTTTCGCTGCTGGTCCTTGTCCTCATCATAAATATTGTAATCCAGCATATCACCGGAAGACACCCCCGGAAAAATGGAAGCCGGGTATCCGCCCTCGGCCGGTTCAGCAATGCCGAGCCGGCTGGCTTCTTCCAAAATGGCCGGGGCCAGGTTGGACAAAGATCCGTTGATAAATGAAAGCACGATCTCACCGTGGGCCCGGAAATCGTCTTTGGCGTCAATGTCGTAGAACACAAGGCGGTTTAACACATGCTTCTGGGTGTATCCGGCAAGACTTAAATGCCGGACGGCCGCGGCCATCTCCCGGTAATAGTACCAGTCTGCGTTGTTTTTGGCCCCGTGAAAATCCAAAAAATCCTCAAGCAGATGGGAACTGGTAATTAGCTTGGAATAAAGGCTTTTGGTAAAAGCGCTTTCCGGCTCAGCGCAGGTGCGGATAAACATCAGGCAGCGCATGTAGTTGTGGGAATAAAACCGCACCCGCTCTCCAAAAGAAAGATCACAAAGCCCGTTGTCCACATCGATTTCCATTACATCCGCCTATAATGCATCATGCTGGGTCTCGCTGACCACCTGATCGATTTCTTCGGCCAGGCCGGGGGGCAGGCCTTCGATATCCACATTTAAAAATCCCCGGACAATGGTGGAAACCGCGGTTTCCTCGTCAAGGCCCCGGGCCATGAGATACTCGATTTCCCGCTGGTCGATCTTTCCCACAGCCGCCTCGTGGGACATATCCACCCCCGGCACCCGGCCCACCAGTTCCGGAATGGCGTGCATGATCCCCTCTTTTAAAATCAACCCCTTGCATTCCAGATGGCCCTTGACCCCTTCGGCCCGGGCATCCATCTCGCCCCGTGCGATGATGGTGCCGCCCGTGGTAATGGCCCGGGAAATGATTTCCGCCCGGGCCCCGGGGTGCTCCAGGATCACCGTGGAGCCGGTATCGAGCTCGCATCCGGGCGGGGCCACCAGGATGCTGTTAAACCGGGCCACCGCATCTTTGCCCGCAAGATAGGTGACCGGGTTCATCTGCAGGGAACCCACCGGACGCAGGGAAACATAATTGGACACCACGGTGCCGCCTTCTTCAACGTGGATGCCCGTGCGGGGCCGCACCTCAATCTGCTCGCCCCAGCGATGGATCATCGTGAAATGCAGGGTGGCGTTTTTTTTGACATAAAATTCAGAAACCCCCACATGCAGGCCGCTTCGCAGATGCTCGGCCGTGGCGCAGCCGGTGATGATATGGATGCTGGAATTTTCTTCTGCGATCACCACATTGTGCACATGCTGGGACAGGCCTTCTTCTGAAATATAGAGACAGGACTGGACCGGCTCGGCAACCTGCGCTCCGGGAAGCGAGCGGATGAAATATCCCTCATGGGGAATATCCCGGGTCATTCGGGTATATTCGTCCTTTTCCGGCGAAACCAGGCGCCACATGTAGTCTTTTAGCCAGTCATGGGTTTGCAGGGCCTGGCTGATGCCCATGATCTCCACATCCCCGGACCCGCATCCGGAATGGAGCACCGAACAGTCCTTTTGAATAAAGGTTCCGGATCGGTTCTGCCCGGTGATGTCCACCCCCACATTGAGCCATTGCCTGGCTTCCTCGGGATCGACCCGGTCGAGCTGCTCCAGATAGGCATGCGGGTCTGCCTGGTCCTTGTATCCGGGCTTCGGGCTGTTATTGTCCTGCCGGGTTGCTGCCTTGTTTTTAACGTCTAGCTCGCGCATCGAAAGCACTCCTCATAGCCGTATTCGCGGATCCATTGCAGAATTTCCCGGGCATTTCTGGCACAGCACAACACCCCGTTATACAGCACATGTCCCTTGTCTGCGGTGATGTAGTTTAAAATGTGGCCGGTATGGGTGATCACAAGGGCGGATTTGCTCTTTTTGCTGCGATGGGCAATGGCGCTCTCCTTTTCCCGCTGGCGCACGCCCCGGCCGAGCAGTTCATTGATAATCTCGCCGAGCAGCACCACGTTTTCCAGATCCACGCCGGATTCGGGCTCGTCGAGCAGGACCAGGTCCGGGCTCTGGGCCAGCAGCTGCAGCATTTCAGACCGCTTCATCTCCCCGCCGGAAAAGTTGAGATTTAAATCCCGGTCCAGAAAATCCACGAAATTGGCCTTTTGCGCCAGTTCCTCCACATTGGTGGATTTTTGCCCCGCACACAGGGAAACCACGTCCCGGGTTTTTAATCCGTTTATGGCCGGCGGCCGCTGAAAAGCCACGCCGATTCCCAGCCGGGCCCTTTCGTGAATGGGCATGCGGGTGATGTCCTCGCCTTTAAACCAGATATGCCCGCTTGTCACCCGGTAGCCGGAAAAGCCCATGATGGTCATCATCAGGGTGGATTTGCCCGATCCGTTGGGTCCGAACAGGATATGGGTTTCGCCTTCGGGAATCTCCAGATTGATCCGGTTTAATATGGTGTGGCCCTCGACCTCCACCACCAGATCTTCGATTTTTAACATAACCTTCCTCTCATGTATCCATACAGAAAAAAGATGCGGCCGGCGCCGTCCATAAGCCGAATTCTGTTCCCGCAGGCCGGTTGCCCCGCCTGCGGGCGACGATCATTCATCTGTGGATGCCGGTTGCCCGGCACCTCTTGCGACCTACCCGGAAGCATCAGGCGGGCCGCCCTCAAACGCTCCCCTATTCGGTCTTGCACCGGGTGGGGTTTACCTAGCTTCCCCGGTCACCCGGGGAACTGGTGCGCTCTTACCGCACCGTTTCACCCTTACCCCGCACCCACTTTTATCGCCAGGCTCGTTTTCCTGTAATACCGGTCCTGGAAATAAAAGTGGGTGCGGGGCGGTCTGCTCTCTGTTGCACTTTCCTTCGCGTTGCCGCGACTCCACGTTATGGAGCACCCTGCCCTGTGGTGTTCGGACTTTCCTCCGGCAGGCGCGCAGCCCGCCGGCGATCGTCTGGCGGACGCCGACCGCAGATCCATTATAAAACATAAATCAGGCGATGACAATGCGGACACATCCGCAGCTCATTTCCCTTATGCAGTTCATTGTACAACTGGGGCGGAATATTTAAATGACACCCCTTGCATACGGCATTTTCCACCGGCACCAGACCGATGCCGGCGCAGCGCTGCTTGACCTGCCGGTACTGGGCCACAAGGCCGGAATCCAGCTTGTCTGCAATGTCTGCAGCTTTTTCCTGCAGCTGATTCATTTGCTGCCGCAATTGTTCGGTTTGATTTGCCAGCTGCTGTTTTTCGCCTTCAATGCGCTCTTTTTCCGCAGCATACGCCCTGTTTTTTTCCTCCAGCTGCTTTTCGGCAGCCTCCAGATCGTCTAAGCACTGCAGACTGGCATCCTCGATCCGGGAGCTGGCCGCCCGGATATCCTCGATTTCCTTTAGCATCCCCTGGTATTCCCGGTTGGTTTTCACCGAGTTGAGCTGGACCTGGCGCTTTTTGATCCGGGCCTGGCTGGTTTCCAATTCGCCCTCATAAGCCCGGTAATCCTTTTTCAGGGCGTCCACATGCGCCTTTCGGGTTTCAATTTCCTGGGTCCATGCCTGGAGCCCGGATTCAAGAGCGGCCATTTTATCGGGCATGGCGTTGATTTCCGCCTGAACCCGGGTGACCTCCCGTTCGTTTTCCTGCAGTTCAATGAGCAGCTCCAGCTGCGGTCTGGTGATCGATAGCATAATTTACCCGGCTTTCATAGGGTTTCTATTTTTTCGGCAGGCCGCATCACACCCGACAGGCCGCATCAAACATGGACAAACGGATCGGCCTCCCGGTCAAAGGCGCATACCGCAACAGAGCCGCCCGCAGCCCGGACCGCCTCCCGGAGCCGGGCGCAGATCACGTCAACCACAATATGCTCTGAGGCGAAATGACCGATATCAATCAACCCCCGCCCCCTTTGCACGGCATCAACGGCGTCATGATACCGCAAGTCCCCGGTGATCAGCACCTGCGCCGGACTGGCAAAAAACGCACCCAGCAGGCCGCCGCCGCTTCCCGAACACACGGCCGCACTTTCCACTACAAGATCGGCAGGCCCGGAAAAACGCACCCATGGCAGTTCCAGGCGTTTTTTCAAATCCCGGGCCAGTTCGCCCAGGGTTTGGGCCGGCCGGATGCGGCCGATGCGGCCCAGGCCCTGGCCGTCTGATTCCGGCACCAAAGGATAGACATCGTATGCCATGGTCTCGTATGGATGGTGCGCCTTTAAATGGGCAATCACCGCATCGAGATCCGATTTTTCAACCACTGTTTCCATCCGGACCTCGGAGACCTCGGAGAGTTCGCCGATCACCCCGTCATAAGGATCCGAGCCGGTCCCGGGCATGAAGCTTCCCGTTCCCGGGCTGCGGAAAGTACAGCAGGAATAGGTGCCGATGCGGCCGGCCGGGCTCTGGCATACGGCATCAATGAAATTTGCCGCGTGGTCTTCGGGCACAAACACCACCACCTTGTACTGCTGCGGCCCGGAAGCCGGGCACAGCACGGAAAAATCGGCCAGCCCGATTTTTTCGCAAAGCACATCATTGACCCCGCCTTTTGCGCTGTCAAGGTTGGTATGGGCGGCAAAAACAGCCAGACCGTTTCTGGCGGCGGTCTCGATGACCGCACCGGTTGGGCTGTCTGTGTCAATGACAGAAAGCGGTCTGAAAATCAGGGGATGGTGGACAATCAACATATCCGCTCCGGCACTGACGGCCGCATGGACAGCCTCCAAAGACGGCTCCAGGGCCACAAAGATGTTTTTGACCTCCCGGCCCGGGCTGCCGAACTGAAGCCCGGAATTGTCCCAGTCTTCGGCCAGGTGCGGCGGGGCCATGTCCGCCATGATTTCGATGATATCGGCTACCTTCATTGCCACGACCTTTCACAAAAATTGATTTTTGCAGGCTGCTGACAAAAAAAGGCGTGGAGGTCCTTGCGCCCACGCCTTGTTTTCCTGCTGTTTCGGTATTGGTATGTCATTGCCGTCGTTAATGATATGGCCGTCCGCATCGTCCGGTTTTTTCTTCCTTGATGGACTGCTATGGCATATCACCGCAGACTTGTCAACTTGCCAGTTCATGGATTTAAACCATAAAAGTTGGCGTTGGTGGAAAAAGCCGGCCATTGCTGTGCATAAAACAGTCCGGACATCTTTTCCGGCTGCGGGTAACTAACCGGTTGTTTTGACATTTGCATATTTTTGATTATGTTCATGACGTATTTGGTGATGTTTCCTGCATATACGGACAAAGCAGTGCATTTCTGTTTTCAACACAAGACCCAAAGGAGTTGCAAAGATTATGAAGATCCTTCATCTCTATTACACTTCCACCGGCAACACGCGCAAGGTGGCCGAAACCATTGACAACACCCTGCAGACCGCCGGCCACCAGGTGGACTCGGTGAAAGTGGACAAAAACACCCAGGCCGACATCAATGTGCTGGATTATGATATGGTGTTTGCCGGCTCCGGGGTTTATGAATGGCTGCCGGGAAAATCCATGCAGGAGCTCTTTGGCCGCCTGCGGCGCAAACATGCCGAAAACGGGGATATCAAACCGGCCTCTCCCAAACGGCCCGGCAAAAGCGCTGTGATCTACTGCACCTACGGCGGTGTGCACACGGGCATCAACGAAGCCATCCCCGCGGTCAAATACATGGGCCAGCTTTTTGACCACCTGGGCTTTAGCGTCCTGGATGAATGGTACGTGCCCGGTCAGTACATGCCGGAAAAAATGCAGGACTTCTCGGAAGCCGGCCGGATGGGCGATATCCGGGGACGGCCCGATGCCCGCGACTTAAACGAGGTGGCCGAAAAGACAAAAGGCATCCTGCGGGTGTAAAAGTCGGTTTTCAGATGGCGCCGTAAAAATTGACAAACGCCCTATTCACGATATACTGATCGATAAACAACAATCACCCTACTGCCCATTTGTTTAAAACCGCCCCCCGGGAGGCCCTGCAGATGAAAAAACCCAACTGGATATCTGCCGCTATCGCGTTTGTCCATGAAGATATCTGGAAAATCCGGTTCAGGGATCTGAGCCGCGGCAGACGCCTGCTGATTCAAAACCTGCTGGTTGTCATCATTGCCGTAAAAGAATTCATCGAGGACAGATGTCCGCTCCGGGCCTCGGCACTGACCTTTTATACGCTGCTCTCCATTGTTCCCGTGGTGGCCATGGCCTTTGCCATTGCCAAGGGCTTTGGCTTCCAGAATCATCTTGAACAGCAGCTGCTGGAAAATTTCAGCGGCCAGGAACAGGTGATTGCCCAGGTGATCGAATTTTCCCGCAACATGCTGGAAAACACCAAAGGCGGCCTCATTGCCGGGGTGGGCGTGGCGGTTTTGCTCTGGGCGGTTATCCGGGTGTTGGGCCACATCGAAAAATCGCTAAATGATATCTGGCGAATCAAATCCGCTCGTTCCCTTGGCAGAAGATTCAGCGATTATCTTTCCATCATGCTCATTGCCCCGGTTCTGCTGATCATGTCGAGCAGCGTCACGGTCATGGTGGCCACACGGATCCACCAAATCACACAGCAGATCGCTTTGCTGGGGGTCTTCTCCCCGATCATCAGCCTCCTGCTGGGACTGCTGCCCTATTGTCTTGTCTGGATTTTGTTTGCCTTTTTATACATCTTTATGCCCAACGCAAAGATCAATTACACATCCGGTCTGATCGCCGGCGTGGTGGCCGGAAGCCTGTTTGTCATTGTGCAGAAATTCTATATTGTCTTCCAGGTGGGCGTGGCCCAGTATAACGCCATTTACGGCAGCTTTGCCGCATTGCCGCTGTTTTTGATCTGGCTGCAGCTCAGCTGGCTCATTGTTTTGTTCGGCGCGGAACTCTCCTGTGCCCACCAGAATGTGGAGGACTATGAATTTGATCCGGACAGAAAAAACATCAGCCCGTCATTTCAGAAACTCATGAGCCTGCAGGTGGCTCACCTGCTGGTCACGCAATTTGCCCGGGGCCAAAACCCCATGACCCTGCGGGCCATTTCCCGCAGCCTGGACATCCCCATCCGTCTGGTCGAAGAAATCATCTCTGAGCTTTGCCAATGCGGGCTGGTATCTTCAACCGCATCAGGAGATGAAAAAGAAACCGCCTACCAGCCGGCCCGCGACATAAACGACTTTACTGTGGCATTTGTCATAGAGACCATGGAGCAAAAGGGAACCAGTTGGATCCCGGTGGGAAAAACAGATTCTCTGACCGCCCTGTCCGAAGCCCTGGAACAATTTCGCACAGCCATCCGGCAATGCCCGGCCAACAAACCGCTCAGGGAAATCTAACCGAAATTTGCTTCTGTTCCGGATGCCTGTATTTACGGATTTTCGCTGAAAACGACACGGTGATGGCAATGCGCGACAAAATTGTTGCCCGAAAATGGCTGCCTGTTATCGGCCTGGCAATCCTGTCCCTGATCTGGGGGTATAACTGGGTGGTGGTCAAGCAGGCCCTGGCCTTTAGCGGGCCGTTTACTTTCGGCATGATCCGCGCCCTGATTGCAGGCGCCGGACTGTTTCTGATCACTGCAGGGTTAAAGCGCCCGTTATCCCCCGGATCGTTTTGGGGGGCTGTCTTGCTGGGCCTGCTCCAGACCACCGGGTTTTTCGGCTTTTCCACCTGGGCCCTGGTTGCCGGCGGCGCGGGCAAAACCGCTGTACTGGTTTATACCATGCCGTTCTGGCTCCTTGTCCTGGCCGCCCCGCTTTTTGGTGAAAAAATGCACAGATGGCAATGGATTGCCGTGGGCATCGCATTTGCCGGCCTTGTATGCCTGTTTCATCCATGGCAGCAGCAGGCCGGCCTGTTGAGTTCCTTTCTGGCGATGCTTGCGGGATTTTCATGGGCGCTGGCCGGCGCCTGGAACAAATACCTGCGCAGTATGGTGCAGGTGGATCTTTTTGCGTTAAATGCCTGGCAGCTGGTGATCGGCGCCCTGCCCCTGCTGTTGATCGCTCTGCTGCTGGAGCCGGAACCCATTGTGTGGACGCCTTTTTTTATCGGCGCGGTGGTTTACAACGCAGTATTTGCCACAGCAGTGGCCTGGTCCCTGTGGTTTTTCGCTCTCCAGGAAATGCCGGCCGGCATCGCCGGCCTGGGAACCCTTGCCACCCCGGCCCTGGGCGTGCTCTGCGCCTGGCTGGTGCTGGAAGAAGTCCCCATTTTCTGGGAAATCACCGGCATGATACTGATTTTCTCAGGCCTTGCCATTTTAAGCAGCACCGGTTTGAGGGTGATGAAAAAAGGGTGATTTAAGGATTATTGCAAATCCGGCATAACCGATCAACATTGCAGGAGGGGCCAATGATTGCCCGGTATTGATCAAAAGGCACCGGCAAATCAGAACTTCAGGCCGGTTTCCAGAAACGGCCCGGAGAAATCCACGTCGATTTCCAGATCATCTTCCTTTACGTCATAGGCGTCATACCTGTAGCCCCCTGATATAAACATCGGACCAAAGGCCTTTACTCTCAGCCGGCCGATTACGCTGAGCAGCTCGTAGTCGCTGTAGGAAATGCCCCGGAGTTCTACCTCCAGGCCAAAGCGCTCCACAGGGTAAAGCCCCGCGCCGAGATAGACCATGGGCACTGGTATGGTCTCGGATTTTTTGGCATACACCCTTTCACCGCCGGCTTCCTGCTCTACAACGGCTTCCGCATCGATTATCCGGGCATTTACCCCTGCTTCCAGGTTCAGCCGGTGCAGGGTAACCGTATGAACCAGGGGCACGTCGTAGAAAAACCCGATATCGTAATGGTCCAGGGTCAGCCGGCTGCGGAAATCCGTTTCCTTTTCAAAGGATTCTCCGCCAAAAGTAAATCCCCGGGTTCGTGTTGTGGCCTCTTCATATTCCAGGGGGGTGGCCATCAGGTAAATATTGGGCAGCACCAGGGGCATATCGATTTTCAGGCGTGCGGTAAAATCGGTTTCATGATCGTAATCCAGATCGCCTTCCAGATCCAGATCACTGCCCTGGTAAGCCATGCCGCCGGACGGCGAGGCCTGCCAGCCGCCCACGGCCCCCTCGATATCCACCAGGGGCAGGGCCCCTGCAGGGGCGGAAATCAAAAGCAGCAGCGCCGCCAAAGCACATAAAAAGCTACCTGTTTTTCTGTTTCGCATCATAGCCTCCGCGTTTCAGGATTAAAAGATTCCATCATACCCAGTTAATCATATATCTTCTTGTGTCGGCTGACACAAACAATCATTTACAATGGAGCGTTTTTTTACGCACTTTGACCATGCCGGAAAATATCAGGGTTTGCGGATATTGAGCTTGCGCATTCGGGCGCGAAGGGTGCTGCGGTCAAGGCCCAGGATTTCAGCAGCACTGTTTTTCCCGCTTACTTTCCACTGCGCCTGTTCAAGAACACGAATAATATATTCACGTTCAACGTTTTCCAGGGTTTGGTCAGCCCGTGTCATATCTTTGTGCGGCTTTTTCAGTTCATCCGCCAGCCGCAGCTTGGGGCCGGAAGAGTTTATTACCGCCCGTTCGAGAACATTTTCAAGCTCCCGGACATTGCCCGGCCAATGGTATTGTCGCAGCGCGTCCATAACCTTTGACGGAATCTTCTCTACGACCTTGCCCAGTCGTTTTGAAATCCTGTCAACATAAAAATTGACCAGCAACGGAATATCGTCTGTTCGATCACGAAGGGGCGGCATTGTGATCGGAAAAACATTGAGCCTGTACCAGAGATCTTCCCGGAATTCACCTTTGTTGACTTCTTCTTCCAGGTTCCGGTTGGTGGCGGCGATGATGCGAACGTCGACTTTTCTGGTCTCCGAGCTGCCCAGACGCTCAAACTCGCCGTCATCAATTACCCGAAGCAATTTGGGCTGCAGTTCCAGGGGCAGTTCGCCGATTTCATCGAGAAACAGCGTGGCGTTGTTTGCGATTTCAAACCGCCCCAGGCGCCTTGTCTGTGCACCTGTAAATGCCCCTTTTTCATGACCGAAAAGTTCACTTTCGATCAGGTGGGACGGCAGTGCAGCGCAATTCATTTTTATCAGGGCGCGTTTTTTGCGCGGGCTCGTGCCGTGAATGGCTCTGGCCACAAGTTCCTTGCCCGTTCCGGTTTCTCCGAGAATCAGGACGTTTGTGCCGCTGCCGGAGATCTGTTCAACCTTGTAGAACACGTAATTGATTGCATCGCTTTTGCCGACGATGTTTTCATGATTGTATACCAGTTTGATCTCTTCCTGAAGATAGGCCCTTTCAGCTTCGAGCCGGTCTTTTAGTGTTTTGATTTCAACAAGGGCCTCTTCGGCGGCCTGTCTGTTTTTTTCCGCGTCCTGCCTTGCCGCACTCAGTTCGGCGGTTCGTTGTTCAACCATTTCCTCGAGGTGTATTCTGTAATATTCCCGTTCGGTCACATCCTCGATGGCCAGCAGAATCAGCTGGGTTTGGCTGTCCCCGCCGTAAACCCGCCTGGCATTGAGATGCATGATCTTGCGGCCGATGGTCTTAAAGTCATGTTCCACCTCAAAGTCGTGAAAACTGATATTTTGGGGCAGGATGTCTTCAAGCAGTTTTCTTAGCCCGGGGATATCCCATTGCCGGTTGCCCAGTTCATATATAAGAACGCCCTCTGTTTCATCAGGGCTGACATCAAAGGTTTGGAAAAAGGCATTATTGGCCGTTACGACCTTCAGGTCCTGATCAAGCACGATCAAGGGTTCGCGGATGGACCCCAGGATGTTGTTGTGAATTTCCAGAAAGGCTGCCGGCATTTAATTGTCCCGCGCTTATGGGTTGCTTGCGTTTTGTCATTTGGTTTTTTAACCAATTATATTCATAGTTGTTTTTATCGGCAAGCATTGATGACGCTCTCGTAAATACCACTGGCTTCAGCATATCGTAAGGGCTCTGGCCTGCAGCCTGCAGCCGGGACGTGGATTTGCCCGAACCGATCTCGCCGGTGACAACTGCCATGACACCCAGACCCAGACGCACCGCACATTCAAATGAGATCGAGGTTGAGCTGCTCCATGCTGTCGGCTTGATAACCGGCCAAACGAGGACCGCAATGTAGTCTGCAGGCCTACACAAGAATGTGACAAAGCCTTATCGACAAGCAAAAAAAAAGCGTTATTGTTTATTATAATGCAAGTTTTTCTGGCAAAAAATTTAAAACAATAAAGGGTTTTTTATGCTGTTCAATATCGCACCAGAGCCAATATCTCTTCTTGCCGCAGGCATTTCGCTTCTCTTGTTTCCGAGGCTGCTGCGTTCCAGTGTTACGGTTATTCTATCCATGGCTGAGTATTTTCGGGCTGATACAAAGAGTTTGGAGAAAATATTATGAAATCAGGCACAAGAGACCAAGCAGAAGGCAAACTGCATCAGGTGAAAGGAAAAGCCAGGGAAATCGTTGGGAAAATGACCAGCAACGCCAATCTGGAAATCGAGGGCAAGGGAGAAAATGCGGCCGGGAAAGTGCAGGAAAAAGTCGGCGGTGTCAAAAAAGTTCTGGGCAAGTAGAGGCGGTCGCGGGCCGGTAGCGTTTCGATTTGCAAAGTTGCAGCAAAAGCGGCAGGAAAAAACGATAACAAAAGGAAAAATAAAATGCTCGAAATCATTGCAGTCGTTCTTGTTGTCCTCTGGCTTCTGGGTTTTGTCACGGCAAACACCATGGGCGGGCTCATTCATGTTCTTCTGGTCATCGCAGTCGTGGTCATCCTGCTTCGTGTCATTCAGGGGCGACGCTTGTAACACCCCAATGCGCTGTGCGTGGCAGAGATCCATGAGTGTCTTTAGCAAGAAGGAGTCCGAATGAATGCAGTCAAAGTTGCGGCAATCGTGCTGATCGTCGCCGGTGTTCTGGGATTAGCCTATGGCAGTTTCACCTACACCAGGGATACCCATGAGGCGAAACTGGGACCGATCGAGTTGTCGGTAAAGGATAAGGAGACGGTCAATGTCCCGGTCTGGGCGGGTGCGGGCGGGATTTTGATTGGCGGCGCACTCCTGCTTTTTCGGGGCAGGAGATGATGTCCTGGCTCTGAATTTCAGCGGAATGACATCCGAACTGCTCGAACTGGAAAGCACCGGGACCCTTCTCACGCACGACAAGAACTGAACGATCCGGATTCTAAAGGATTTGAAACAAATTCGGCAGCCATGGCCGCCGTGATGAAAATTATATCACGCAGGATATTCCCGAAGCATCTCATGGATGCCTTTGTGCATTTCGTACCAGAACTCCCAGGCAGCGGCATGTTTATCCCGGGTAAAAAAATCAACCCAATGGTCCAATTCAGGATGACTGACCTCGTCGATCTCTTTTTTGTTTTTCAGGAATGTGGACACCATGTCCGTGTTGCGTTCCGATTCCCAGAACACAGATGCATTGCGGCTGGTAATGCGGCTGGCGGTCATGTTTATGGAATTGAGAAACGCATCCTTTTTCCCGAAGATGTTTTCAACAATATCGGGAATCAGCATTTCCGCCCAGGCACGGTGAAATCGGCAGATTCCCAGATTGTCGAGCATCAGTTCCTTTAGCATGCGCCTGGCATTTTCCCTTCCCAATTCCCTGGGCGGCAGAAAATCACGGCCATAGTACATGTAATATTTGCCGGAGATGGCCATGGGCGCATAAGCACCGGGTGTCCAGTACTGGTTGGGAACCATCCAGCCCTGGCGGGCAAAGGCGTTGTAAACAAACCGGTCAAGCACCTGTCTGCCTTTTTTTCGGGCAAGACCGCGTGCAAATTTCCTGGCGCCAGACTGCAGGGCTATACTTCCGCCTGGTTGCGTCATCTGATCCAGCAACGCCATACCAAGTTCGGCATTGTGCATGGAATCATTGACAACGTCAAAATTGGCCATTTCCCATTTGGGCACTTTGTTCACCCCCAGGTCCCCGGGCGTTATCAAACCATCATCTATGCAGTCCATGAGCCATGCAAGAGTCCCGCCCGCAGAGATGGCATCAAAGCCCAGGCAGTCAGCACGGTGGTTGAGCTGTTCAGCGGCCCGCTGGTCAAAGATACCGCACAAGGGTCCCATGGTCTGATACGGTTCATAATCTTTTTTAAAGCGGCCGTGCATTTTTTTGCAGACCGCAGCGCACGGTTCACCGCAATTGTGCTGCTGCTTGGTTTGTATGGTCTCCTCGTTGAACTGCTTGAGGTAGTGATCCAGGATAAAGCGTTGGTGAAGGTCTCTGCGCGCTTCGCGGCTCCAGTAGATGGTACGGTAATTAAACGCCAGAATATCGCCGTCCATGGCCGTGTAATTGACTCCGAAAGTACCGCCTGTATTTAATTTCGGATCGTAACGGTACTTGGTAGTGACCTCCATATCCCTGGCCGACATCCGCTGGTTGAATTTGTCCTGGAACCATTGGTCGGCCACTGAGCGATCGCAAAAGTCCTCGTCAATATGGGTTCCGCCGTATATGATCCCTAAAAGGCCGTGCGCCTGAAACAACTTGCTGCCAAAGCCTCCCCTGCCGGCCCAGGTATCCACATGGGTCAGCATGCCTTTTTTCACCGGAGCCGACGCGACAGCTCCGAAATCCGAATCGCGTGCAGCCGGTCCCACAGCGAGCACCCGGGGGTCTTTTTCATATCTCGGCGCAAATATCCGGATGGCCTCTTCCATCACGGCGTACACCCCTTTGCGGCCCTGATCCCAGACATGTTCAGGCACGGCCGGAACCAGTTCCACCTCGATTTCTTCGCCGTGGTTGCGGTTTAAATACAAAAAGCAGGGATTTGCGGCTTTGCCCATGAGACTGAGCATGTTGATGCCGAGATTGTCAAAAACCAGAGCTGCCCCTCCCATGGAGGAGACAAAAAAACCATGCCAGCACGGAGAGATGCCGGCGAATATCAGCCGGTTGGACCCGGGAAAAACAGAGCCGGCCAGCAGGCCGGCCCCGATGGTCAGAGCGTTGTGCTTATACGCAAGATGGATTCCCAAATCCACGGGGCCGAAAAAATCGCCGACACGGTAGCGCTGCATGCGGTAAAAACCAGTGGCGACATCTATCATAAGCACTTTGAGTTTATGTTTGCTGTCAGACATTTCAATTTTCCCCTTCCGCTCGGAAACCCGCTTTTCCACGCCGCCGTCAGGCAACGAAGTACAATTTCGTTAGAGCCCCAAAAAAGGATTTCCTTGGGAGTCAGTTTGGTCAAAATCAGGAAAAAAATTTTGTCAAATCCCGCATGGCCTTTACAATTTCAACAACCGCCTGGTGCATTCCTTCTGCACCATAGCCTGTGTCCGCGGCTGTTTTCTTTTCGGTTTTGCCATGAACCTCGGACTTGATTTTTTCCAGGTTCTGAGCATGTATTTCAAGCTGCAGGCGGTGCTCCTCCTCCATTTCACTGATGACATCAGAGTCAATCTGTTCGAGGAGCGCATCGGCCTCTTTAAGCAATTCTTCAATATTTTTGGATTCCAAATTTTTTGACATGGCAGTTCTCTTCCGCTTTTAAAGCCGGCCGCCGTGCTGACGGCCGGGCTTTCTTGTTAATCTATGGCCAATGGCATCTGCGCCTGTCCCGGACTTGCATGCTTGACGTACTGGTAAAAGTCGCTGTCGGTTGTGAGGATCAATACGGAATTCATGTTTGTCTTTTCCTTGTAGCTTTCAAGTGTGCGCAAAAAGGCATAGAACTCCGGATTTTTGTTGTAAGCCTGACCATATATTTTTGTGGCCTCGGCATCCGCCTTGCCCTGGACCTCCTGTACGCGGCGGTAGGCTGTGGAGCGGATCTGGCGAAGCTCTTTTTCCATTTCACCAAGGATTTCGGCACTGCGTCCCTCCCCTTCGGAGCGGAACTGTGCGGCAATGCGTTTGCGCTCGGAGATCATGCGCTCATAGACCTTTTCCCGGACGCTTTCCACGTAATCGAGGCGCTTTATGCGCACATCCACCAGCTCGATTCCGTACTGGGGGATAATCTTTTGGGCTTCAGCCAGTATCGTTCGGGTAATCTGCTCCCTGCCCCGGGCGATCTCTTTTTTTAGTTCTTCTTCCCGCTCCTTTGGGACTTCCTTTAGCACTTCGGCTTCCGGGACTTCCCATGATGCGCTGCGCACGAGCTCAACGAGTTCACTGCTTGAGACCTGGTCGCGTACCACTGAATCGAGAATATCGTTTAAACGGGACTGGGCGCCTTCTTCGCTGGCCACGTTTTCAAGAAATTTTTTGGCATCTGCAATCCGCCACCGGGCCGTGGTGTCCACCCATATGAACTCGCGCCCCTTGGTGGGAACCTGGTTTGGATCTCCGTCCCAGACCAGCAGACGCTTTTCAAATCGCCTGACCTCCTGTATAAAGGGAAGTTTCATGTGAAGCCCAGCTTCGGTGACGGTTTGGCCTACGGGTTTGCCAAACTGCACGACGATGGCCTGCCGGCCTTCTTCCAGGGTGTAAAGGGCGCTATAGAGCACGATAACGATCAGTACCGATAACGCGATGCCTGCTGCTTTCAAGGTAAATTTCATGGTTATCTCCCCTGCACTGATGGTTGTGCACCAGACTCCATTGAAAGCCATGGCACCATGGCCTTCTGATCCTGATCCACGATATAAAGTCCCTTCATGTCGGCCAGCAAACCGGTCATGGCCTCCAGGTAAAGACGCCGGCGTGTGACCTGGGGTGCATCCAGATATTCTTTTAAAATGGACTCAAACCGGGTGGCCTCTCCCTGGGCACGGTTGACGCGTTCCAGGGCGTATCCTTCGGCTTCGCTGATACTTTGTGCCGCCACTCCCCGGGCCTTGGGGATTTCCCGGTTGGCCTGTTCCTCGGCTTTGTTGATTGTTCGTTCTTTATCCTGGCGGGATTCGTTTACTTCATTGAAGGCGGGTTTTACGGTATCCGGCGGGGTTACGTCCTGGAGCTCAATGGTTACCAGCCGAACTCCGGCCTCATAGTCCGTCAAAATCTTTTGTATCTCATTTTTTGCTTCACTGGCCACGGCCACCCGTCCGGTGGTCAGCACTTCACTGCCGATACGGTTGCCCACTGCCCGGCGCATGACCGCCTCGGTGATATCCCGGATTGTTTTGGGGGTCTCGCGTACATGAAACAGGTAGCGGATCGGATCTTCGATGCGGTACTGGATGATCCACTGGACGTCGATGACGTTTAAATCTCCGGTGAGCATCAATGATTCGTCTTTGTAAGCTCCGCCGGGATCATAGCGGGTCTTTTCCCCGGGGGTGCTGGCCACGGTCCGAAAACCGAATTCTTCTTTGAGTACCCGGGCAGTGGGCAGCATACGGGCTGTCTCGATGCCAAAGGGCAGCTTGAAATGCAGCCCCGGCCCGGCTGTGCGAATCACTTTCCCAAAGCGCTGCACGATCCCGGTTTCTTCCGGCTGGACCGTGAACCATGCCGTCCAGAAGACAACCACCACCGCCAATGCGGCAATGATAAGGACCGAACGGCCCTTGAATGCTTTAAATTGTTGTCGGATTTTAGCCGCCACCTCTTCGAGAGTCGGCGGGGATCCCCCAGGGGGTTGATTCCACTCATTCATCGCTTAATCTCCTTGATTACTGTTTAAGCTCTGACTTTTCAAGTTTCATGCCGGAATCTGTGCACCCGTGATTTTAACCTTCTCTGAGTGGTTTAAAGGGTGTTTATGCTTGAACAGACATGAACAGGCGGGGCTGGGGGAAGAGGAAGTCTGCGATCATATGTGACCAAAGATCATATGTGACCAATCTTACATGGCCTCTAAAGCTCCAAAGTCAAAGGGTTTGCACGCAGTTTGTTTTTTCGGGCAGTGTTGCCAGGCTCGAATATGACATGCCCGGGTATAAAATCCGCCCCGCTTTCTCACAGCTCCTGGCCGATGATATAAGCCGTTTAAATCATTTTCTGCCGCATGTGAATATATTGACCTGGGCCATAAAGTGCAGGCCACAGTCTTACAGAAGAATGTGACAACGCCTTATCGACAAGCTGAAACGAGTCGTTATTATTTATTACAAACTAATTTTGATGCAATATTGGGCTTCCTTCCTGCAGAACGAAACCACCAAAAAGGAGAAGATCGATGTTTCGACACATCCTCATTCCGCTGGACGGCTCCGGTCTGGCCGAATGCTCTGTTTCCTGCGCCGTGGCGTTTGCCCGGGCGTTCGGCGCCCGTGTCACGCTGCTGCGGGTTCTGGAAAAAGCGCAAAACACCGAGTGTCTGCAGCCCATCGATCCGCTGGAATGGAGCATGTATAAAAGGGAAGCCGACACCTACCTGGCGGAATTGGGGGCCCGGTTTGAAACAGAGGGCATCAGGGCGGAATTTTTGCTAAAGGAGGGACATCCGGCCCAGCGCATCATAGAAGCAATCCAGGAAAAAGACATCGATCTGATGGTGGTCAGCAGTCACGGCAGAAGCGGGCTAAGCGGGTGGAATGCCGGCAGTGTATTCCAGAAAATCATTCTGCGCGCACGCATCTCCATCATGATCGTCCGGGCATACCACTACTGTGGGGAAAAAGATCCATCCGCCCGGTTTGACTTCAGCAGGATACTGGTTCCTCTCGATGGTTCCAAAAGATCTGAATTTGCCCTGCCCCCGGCAGCCACCCTGGCCCACTCCCACAATGCAGAACTCATTCTGGCCCATGTGGTAAACATGCCTGAAATGCCGCGCTGGACCCAACTCACCCAGGAAGATGCGGAACTGGTAAACCGTTTGGTGGACCGCAACCGTGAAGAGATGGGAAAACACTTTGAGACGGTTCTGCCCCGTTTGCCTGTTGAGGCCCGAACCCTTGTGGAAACATCCGATGATGCGGCCCTCCGGCTCCATGAACTGGTGCAGGAACAAAATGCAGATCTGGTGGTCTTGAGCGCCCACGGTTATTCCGGGAAATCGAGATGGACCTTCGGGAGCATCGCGCATACCTTTATCGCCTATGGCACCACACCGCTGCTTCTCGTGCAGGACTTCCCCCGCGACAAAATAGAGCCGACCGAGGCGGAAGCAGCGGCTGCTGAAAAAAAGGGGCATTAGGATGCTGACCCGCTCCGTCATCGGCCTGACAGGCAGTCCTGCCTGGCTCGACAATCGCTTAAATGCACAAAAAAGAGTGCTCTGGAAAGCCTACCGGCATTTCGCCCGGCAGGTCGAAAAGGAGTTTATCCAGTCTCCCGCATCCGAATGGCTTCTGGACAACTTCCACATCATCCAGGAGGCCTGGCGCAATATTCAGGAGGATATGCCGGTACAATTCTACCGACAACTGCCCAAGCTCAACACCTCCGCACTCCGGGGCAAACCCCGCATCTACAAGGTTGCCCTGGAAACCATCCAGGCATGTCAGGCGGAATTGAAAACCGATGAGTTAAAGGAATTTATCTCGACTTATCAGCAATCCCAGATTCTGGACATCGGTGAACTCTGGGCGCTTCCGGTAATGCTGCGGCTGGGTGTTCTCGACTATCTCACCCAAGCGGCGGGAAATCTTCTGGAGCCTCAGGAACGTGACAAAGACCCTGACCCGGCGGCCCTGCCCGGCCTGGAAACGATTTCCGACGAGTCCATGGTCGCCCTCTCAATTCAGAGCCTGCGCAACCTGGACACCCAGGATTGGAAAGATTTTTTTGAACAAGTTTCCATTGTGGAGCAGATCCTGAGGCAAGATCCGTCAGCGGCCTATGGTCTCATGGATTTTGAATCCCGGGACAGGAACCGGAAAGCCGTTGAAGCGCTTGCGGAAAAAATTCCTTACAGCGAAACCGAAGTGGCCCGTGAGGCGGTCCGGCTGGCGCAACAAGGCGGCATGAAAAATCCATCCGGAGCGGATCATTACGGTCATGTCGGTTATTATCTCATGGACGCCGGGCGCGCCCGGCTCGAAGCGCAGCTGGGATTCCGGCCCGCCGCAGGAGACGGTCTGAAGCGATGGCTCCTGAATCGTCCGGCCCTGCTTTATTTGGGGACAATCGGGATCCTGACCCTGTTGCTTCTGCTTTTGCTCATGGGTTACGGGTATAGCACCGGCGCCGCGACTCTCCAATTGTGCCTGATTTCCGTTTTTTCCCTGATCCCGGTTGTCACCGCCGCTGTCACCCTGACCAATTGGGGCCTTACCCGCCTCATCTCCCCCCGGGTGCTGCCGAAACTCGACTTTAAAGATGGCATTGCTGCCGATTGCCGCACTATCGTGGTGATCCCGGCCCTGTTGAGCGATACCGATGAGATCGACGCGCTGTTGCGCCAACTGGAGCGCCATTATCTGGGCAATACAGATCCCTGCCTCTTTTTTGCGCTGCTGACCGACGTGGCTGATGCGCAAGAAAAAGAGATCCCCGACGACCGGGAGCTGATTACAAGGGCCATCACCGGCACCGAAGGACTCAACCAGCGCTACGGGGCATTACCCGGAGACGAGACGGGACATTCGCCCTTTTTTCTTTTTCATCGGGAACGACTGTGGAATCCCAAAGAAAACAAATGGATGGGATGGGAGCGCAAAAGAGGAAAGCTCGATGAATTCAACCGGCTGCTCAGCGGAGACGAAAACA